>NZ_CFKYFN010000102.1:0-32157 GCF_985060555.1 Odoribacter sp.
GATCCACCTCTTTCCATTCCGAACAGAGAAGTTAAGCCCCTGAGTGCCGATGGTACTGCCTTATGGTGGGAGAGTAGGTTGGCGCCGAATTATGAAAGCAGTCATGATTTATATTGTGACTGCTTTTTTTATGTTTATGAAAATAGCCCACGAGGACGGAGTTTCTGGGCTATTTTAGAGTTAAGGCTCCAGTAGCTTGTATGTTCCAGCCGCTACGGCTGCTATATTTTCGAAAAAAATATTCCGGAAAATTTTGTCCGCTACTTCTTTCCAGGAGTGTTATAAATAGGACAAATGCTTATTACTCTTCAGACTAAATTCCGAATGAGAAGGGTTAAAACAAGGAGTGAACCAGGAGGTGATGGTTTTTGGGGAACTTGCAGGAGCATTTATTCAGCAGTTGCTCCTTATGTTGTTGGAACGCTTATTGAAATGGGCGAAATAGTTGTATCTGTTTCGGAGGTAATGGTTGGTGGAGTTGCATTGATTATGTCTGTACTTTGTGTGTCGGATACCGATCCGAGCCCCTCATGTACAAAAAAGTATACAGATTGTATGAGTACTGATAATAAATATTCAAAAGCTAATAGTAATGGGTGGGGTGATACTTTATGTGCTGCCTGTTTAAGGGCTTGTATTAATAATGGAGGTATTTGGAACTGTAATTAGAATGAATTATCATGAAAGGCTTTGAGATAAGTATTAATGATGCAGCTCCTATTTTAGCCGCATCTGACGATATTGTGACTATTATTATCAGTATAGGATATTCTAATGGAAACTATATGCATGTCGGAGGGATGGATTCTTCCCATTATTATCTTAAGTGGTTCGGGAAACAACCTAAAATAAGTGATAAGATGAAAGTACGGATTTGTGAGATCGATACAGTTTCTCCGTATTATGAAAGATTCCCTTCTGATCGGGAAGAAATGAGAAAAGAATATGACGAACTTAAAAAGCAATTGGAAGAGGAGGGAAAATTATGATCGGATTGATTGTAAAATATATGGATAAAATATATAAAGTGGGGACTCCTGGCGAAGGAGTAACTCTGTCTTCTTGCATCGTACGGAAAGAATTTATTCTTGAAGCTGGAGGAATGCAGCATGGTTTCGTGGGTATATTTCGAAATCTGAGGGAAGGGATCGAATTTGAGGTGGAAGTGGCTGAATTTGATAAAGCTTCCGAGCCTCTTTCTGAAACGAATCAACCGATAATAGATCCGGATTATCCTCGTGAAGAAGATCCGGATTGGAAACTAAAACATTTCCGGAAATTAGAAAAGATTCTGAAAGAAGAAGGATTGCTTGATTAAAGCAGAAGCCTAAGCTGATTAAATGGGCCATTTTTGTAAATGGCTCATGAGCTTTAGGAGAGCGGATCTTAAGACGGAGATACCTCATTGTATGATTTAAATTCTCAGAAGGGTATCTCCTTTGAGCTATTTATTCTAGTCCGGTTTTTTGCTGCTTTATCGGTTATAAAAGAGTAGAGGTGATCGGGTTTACCCCTGATTATTGATTTGTTCGAGTTTTTCTTTATCTATGATTTTGATTTTTTTGCCGTTCAGTCCGACAATACCTTCTGTGGCAAAATTAGAAAGGGTACGGATAGCATTAGCCGTGGTCATGTTGGACAAGTTGGCCAGATCTTCCCGGGTGAGACAAATTTTTAACGTACAGCCATCGGCTTCGTAGCCATAAGTTTCCTTTAATACCAGCAAAGCTTCAGCCAGACGTCCCCGGATATGTTTTTGGGTGAGGGTTACTGTACGACGATGCGAAAAACCGAGGTCGGTTGCCAGTGCGCGGATAATACTCATGGCCAGGTCGGGTGTCGTTCGGACGATGTCTAAGATCAATTCGGTTTTAATCCGGCAAACGATAGAATCTTCAAGAGCTTCAGCCGAAGCGATGTGTATTTCTTCGGCGAAGAAAGCTCTGTAACCGATAAAACCGATCGGCTTGGCCATACGAACAATTTGTTGGCGTCCTCCGATACCCTCTTTATAAATTTTAGCTTTCCCCGTCAAAAGACAATGTAAGCCTGTCGGCATGTCTCCTTCCTGATAAATCAGGTCTCCTTTTTTATAGGAAATGCAGACTGTTGTTTCGATAATTTTTTGTTTTGCCGCATACCCTAGTTCTGAGAGTAAGGAATGAGGACTTTCGATACAGATTTGGCATAAACTGTCGTGTAAATCGCTATCAGTGATGATGGTCATAATTAAAAAGGATATTTTCTACCGTATCCGAAAGCTTTTTTAGAGATTTTGATGATCGGGGGACATTGAGCTCGTTTGTATTCATTTCGTTTTACCATTTGAATGACTTTTTCGACAGTAGCTTTCGGGTAACCTGCCTTTATAATCATTTCCGGTGAATGGTTTTCCTCCAGGTATAGTTTTAAGATACCGTCCAATTCGTTGTAGTCCGGTAAAGAGTCCTGATCTTTTTGATTCGGCCGTAATTCGGCTGATGGTGCTTTTTGTATAGTATTTTCCGGAATGATGATCTGATTCCGGTTGATATATCGGGCTAACGCATAGATATCGGTTTTAAAAACGTCTCCGATTGTACCCAGTGAACCGCAGAGATCGCCGTAAAGCGTGCCGTATCCGACAGCTGCTTCACTTTTATTGGAAGTATTCAGGGGAATATAACCGTATTTGTTAGACATGGCCATAACCAACATTCCCCGGGTACGAGCCTGAAGATTTTCTTCTGCTACATTGAAGGGCTGGTCTTTAAATAAAGGATGTAAGGCTTCCAGATATTGTTCGTAGATTGCTTTAATGGCAATGGTTTCATGGGGCATTCCGATATTTTCTGCCAGCGCTAACGCGTCTTGAACCGAATGTTCGGTGGAATAACATGAAGGCATTAAAAGTCCCATAACATTTTGTGCTCCTAAAGCTTCGGCAGCCAAAGCAGCGACTACGGCGGAATCGATACCTCCCGATAAGCCTAAGATAGCTTTTTGAAAACCGTTCTTTTCGAAGTAATCCCGGATACCGAAGACCAATGCTTTATGGAGCAGAGCGATCCGGTCTTGAGAAACAGGTGATTGAAGTGTAGGGGTACCTAATTTATTGGTATCGATAAGCTGAAAGTCTTCTGCAAATTCGTTCAATTGGCAAGCTTTCTTCCCTTTGTAGTTATAAACCATTGAATTACCGTCGAACAGTACAGAAGTATAACTTCCTACATGATTGACAGCGATCAGGTTTTTATTGTATTTTTGAGCCAAAGTGGCCAGTACTTTCCGTTTTTCCCGGCTACTATCGACAGTAAAAGGAGTCATACCGATAAAGATGACAAAGCTATCTGTTTTGTCGATGTATTCCGATTCGTATTCGTCGAATAAAATCCGTATATTTTGATTTTTATACCGGATCGGCGTATTATCTTCTCCTGCGATAAAATAACGGCTTTCACTGAAAATATCATAATCACTCAGGATGTTTTTATGAACACCGTCTACCACTTCCCCATTCTGGATAAAATAGGCTGAGTTGTACATAATACCATTTTCGCTATCCAAATTCGGTGCTCCTACAATAGCTGCAATTTGAGTACATGTGGCTGCGATTTTTTCTACGGCCATACGACAGGCATTTACAAATTCCTCTCTCTCCAGTAAATCCTGGGGCAATGCGCCGGAAACAGCCAGTTCAGGGAATAGGATCAGTTCTGCTTTTTGATTTTGAGCCTTTTGGATCGCAGAAATGATTTTTTCGCTATTTCCTTGAATATCTCCGGCTTTATAATTTAATTGTGGTATAGCAATGATCATAATTTAGTGTATTACAGGTTAAAAAGTCGTTCTGAGTCTCAGAGATTCTTACCGACTTTAAGCAACTATCGTATTACCTTTTTATCTTTTCGTTTATCTTTGCCGTAAAATTACGATTTTTAGTATCAAAATAATTAAAAATGGCCTTGAAGTTTCTTTTAATTCTAATAATTCTTGGTTTTTGGTTTTCCGGCTGTAAGAGAAATCCGGCTCCGGAAGTTAGGAATTTATTGAAAGATACGAAGATCGGACGTTTGGATCTGGATTTATTTCGTTTAGACACAGTGCTACCCGATTGGGGGGTACTGCAAAAAAAATACGGACGTTATTGGGATACCTATACAATCGGTGTGTTGCAGTTGGGGAGAGCCTCTGATTCTAATTTCTCCAATCTATTGGCCCTGTTTTTAAAAGATCCTGTTATGCGAGAGGTGGCCGATACGGTAGCTATCCGATATACAGATATCAGTGATCTGGAAAAACAGTTTTCACAAGCCTGGGCTTATTATCGTTATTATTTTCCTCAGCACACTCTCCCGGAAGTATATACCCATATTTCCGGATTTAATCAGTCTATTATCGTAGATAGTGCTGCTATCGGGATCAGCTTGGATAATTATTTAGGGAAAGACTGCATTTTTTATAGCATGCTTGCTGTGCCGGTGCCTGTTTATGCACGGCAGAAGATGACCCGGGAGGATATTGTCCGGGATGCCCTGACCGGTTGGTTGACGGTTGAATTTGTGTTTCGACCGTTGAAGAATGATTTGATTAGCGGGATGATCTATCAGGGGAAAATCATGTATTTGCTACAGCAGATTCTTCCCGAAGAGAAGGGATATCGCTTGTTGGGATTTACCGCAGAGCAAGAAGAATGGTGCCGGAATAATGAGGAACAGATCTGGCGGTTTCTGATCGAGAACGATTATTTATTCTCGACTCAACAACGCATCATGACGAAATATCTGAACGATGCTCCTTTTACATCGGGTATGCCTGTCGAATCACCTGGACGTGCAGTGGTGTGGACAGGATACCGTATTGTCGGAAAATATATGCAGAAAAAGAAGAATGTGTCCTTGGAAAGGTTGATGGCCGAACAAGATTATCATAAAATATTAAGGGAAGCGGGGTATAGGCCTTAGGGAGGTAAAAAGCGAAAGGCTAGAGGCTAAAAGCGAGGAGGGGGGGAGAAGTTGAAGGGGGGGATAAAAAGTAAAAGGTAAAAAGATAAAACAAAGAGGGGGAGGAAATGAAAGGTAGAAAGTAAAAAATAGAAAAAGGGTGATGGAAAAAAAAGAAATTAGAAAACAGATTCGGGAGATAAAAAAGCAGTATACGCTAGAGGATAAGAAAAGAATGTCCGCTTCCGTTTGGCAACAGGTGGAGCATAATGAGGTATTTCAACGGGCCCGGGTAGTGCTGGCTTATTGGTCGATGGACGACGAAGTGTTTACGCATGACTTTGTTTGTAAATGGGCAGAAGAAAAGACCATTTTATTACCTTGTGTAAAGGGGGATGAATTGGAAATCCGTTATTTCGACGGCCGCGAAAAATTGTGTCCCGGAGAAGGGTATGCTATTCCGGAGCCTGTCGGCCGGCTTTTTACCGATTTGAATAAAATCGATGTCATTTTGGTGCCGGGCGTCGCTTTTGACCGGACTTTGAATCGTTTAGGCCGGGGGAAAGGCTTTTATGATAAGATATTGTCACAGACGAAGGCTTGTAAAATAGGGATTTGTTTTGATTTTCAGTTGTTAGACCGGATTCCGACCGAAGTGCACGATGTCAGGATGACTCAGGTGATCAGTAGTCGGTAAGACTATAATAAATAAAGCGGAGCAAAAGCCCCGCTTTATTTTTTCATGCTGTTATAATATTTAAGCCTGTTTGATAGCTTCAACCGGGCAAACACCAGCACAAGTACCACAATCTGTACATGCATTAGGGTCAATTTCATAATGATCAGCACCCATGGAAATTGCTCCTACCGGGCATTCTCCTTCACATGTGCCGCATGAAATACAGTCATCAGATATTACGTAAGCCATTTCTTTATTTGTTTAATTGATTAATAATGGGCAAAAGTATAATCATTATTTGAAAGAAAAAAGTTTTTATTTGTTTTTTATATTTTCAAATCCGTTAGAGACCTCATATTTAAATTTATTTCCTATCTTTGCCCCCTGATTTTACGGGGAATAATTGAAATCGTGTAATGGGGAGACAGACTGGCTTATACCCCCGGAGTTGAAATCTGTTTCTGAGTAGCACAAAAAAAGATTTATTATGCAAGTGTTTGAATTACAGGGAGAATTGAGAACTGATCTGGGTAAAAAAGCGACTAATCTGCTGAGAGCTGAAGGGAAAGTACCTTGTGTTCTTTATGGTGGTAAAGAAAATGTACATTTTTCAGTGGTTGAAAAAGATTTGCAAAAATTGCTTTACACTCCGGTTGTATACATCGTAAAAGTAAATGTAGCAGGACAGAGCTACGAAGCTGTTATGCGTGAAATCCAGTTCCATCCCGTAAGCGACCGTGTATTGCACATGGATTTCTATCAGATCTCCGAAGATAAACCGGTGGTAATGGAAGTGCCTGTTAAATTACAGGGATTTGCTGAAGGTGTACAGGCTGGTGGTAAACTTTCTTTGGTAGTTAGAAAATTGAAAGTGAAAGCTATTCCTGCTAATCTGCCGGGAGAAATTGTATTGGATGTAACGAATCTGGGCTTAGGAAAATCTATTAAAGTGAAAGACCTGTCTTTTGAAAACTTTGAGATTGTAAATGCGAAAGAGGTTGTTGTTGCACAAATTAAACTGACTCGTGCTGCCCGTGCTGCTGCTCAGGAAGGAAAATAACAGATAAATTATGAAGTATCTTATTGTTGGGTTAGGAAATATCGGCCCGGAATATCAGGATACGCGGCATAATATCGGATTTAATGTATTGGACGCTTTTGCTAAAGCGTCCAATGCTGTTTTTGAAGATATGCGTTATGGGGCTGTTTGCGAAATGAAATTGAAAGGTCGGACCCTGGTCTTGCTGAAACCCAATACATACATGAACCTGAGTGGTAAAGCTGTCAGTTATTGGATGCAAAAAGAAAAGATCGCTCTGGAAGATTTGTTGGTTATTGTCGACGACCTGGCCTTACCTTTCGGGAAGATGCGTTTAAGAGCACAAGGAAGTGACGGAGGACATAACGGCTTGAAAAATATCAATGCCTTATTAGGCACCTCTGCTTATGCCCGTTTGAGATTCGGTATCGGTAATGATTTCCTGAAAGGACAGCAGATCGATTATGTGCTGGGAACATGGCAGGGCGAAGAAGCTGAGAAATTACCGGCTTTGTTGGAACGGGGTGGAGAAATTATTACTAGTTTTGTATTACAAGGTATTATAAGGACAATGAATACTTTTAATACAGACAGAAAGTAAAAAATTAAAGGGGAAAGGCTTAATTAGTGAAATCGTGGAGGAGAAAGTAAGAATAGATAAATGGCTTTGGGCAGTCCGGATATTTAAAACTCGTTCTCTGGCTGCTGAAGAATGTGGCAAAGGACATGTTACCATCGGAGATGTACATGTCAAGGCTTCCCGTGAACTGAAGGGAGGCGAGATTGTGAAAGTAAGGATTCCGCCTATTGAACGGCATTATCGGGTGAAGGCACTTACGGCGAAGCGGATGTCGGCACAATTGGCGGTTGATTTTGTGGAAGAGGTGACTCCACCTGAAAATTTGGCTTTGTTGAATGCGGTAAAAGTTTATGGCTTTGAATCGCGTCCCCGGGGGTTAGGGCGTCCCACGAAACGTGATCGCCGGATGATCGATAAAATGAAAGAAGGAGATGATTACGACTTGTAACCTATAAATTAAAACCAGATCGTATTGTGTTAATAGCCAGAGAGAAAAAAAAGAATAATATTGCCGAATATATTTTGTATATGTGGCAGCTTGAAGATATGCTCCGGGCTTTGAAGCTGGATATGGAGCAGGTAGATCGTTATCTGGTGGCCGGTTTCCAGGCGGATGAACGGACTTCGAAGGAAATTCATGATTGGTATGATAACCTGATCGCTATTATGCAAAAAGAAAAAGTGGAAGAGAAAGGGCATATTCAGGCCCTGAAAAATACAGTGGATGAACTGACCGAATTACACTTTTTCTTGTTGCACCAGGCTCATGACGGGAGATATCGGCAATTGGTGACCCAGGCGGCCGGAAATTTGGTGGAGTTTCGTAGGAAAGCCGGTGTGGACGATACGGTCTCGGATGTGGAATTGGCTTTAAACGGTTTGTATGGACAGCTGATGCTGAAATTACAAAAACGGGAGATTCATCCGGAAACGGTAGCGGCTATGGAATCGTTCAGTAAAATGATTGCTTATCTGGCTGCCCGTTACAAACAAATGGAAGAAGAAGCTGAAAATTCAAAATTTTAATCTGATAGAATATGAAAGTGCTGATTGCAGTGTTGTGCCTGTTGGTTGCGGGAATTCAATCGAAAGCCGAAACCAGTGAGAAAAAATATGAAAAAACTTATCCTAAAGCCGGAATCGAAGAGTTGGTGTTGTCCAACCAATATGGAAAAATGGAAATTGTTCAGGTGGATGGAGATGAGATCAAAGTAGCTGTAGCTATGAAGGTGACTGCTAAATCGGGGGTGAAAGCGGATGAAACACTCGAATTGATTCAGATAGTAGAAACGATTACCGGGCAATATCTCAATTTTAAGACCGAATTCGGGAAAGACATGGGATTGAAGCAGTTTCTGACCAACACGACATTAAATGTCGACTATAAAGTATCTGTTCCGAAAGGAATCAAGTTGAGATTGATCAGTACAAACGGCAATGTATACCTGACTAATTTTTCAGGTGAGGTAAATGCGGATATTCGTGTCGGGGATTTTAAAGCGACTGCTTTGAGCGGAGGAGAATTGTACATCAAGCAAGAGAAAGGAATTTTCAATGTAGAAGAGGTGGCTTTGATGAAAGGAGAGTTTCGGAATTGTACCATTCGGATTGCTTCCGGTGATGATGTTCGGTTAGAAACCAATGCTTGTGACGGAGAGTTGGAATCGATGGGTAAGCTGAACTTGCGCTCTTCCGGCGGGACAATGAAAATCGGGGATGTGGAAGAATTGACCGGTAGCTCGTCTTTTACCAAATATGAGGTACAGGATTTAGGTAGTTATGTGGATATGGATATGAAAATGGGGGAAATGAATATACGCAATATACAACTGTTGTTTTCCGAGATCCGTTTGAAAGGTTCTTTTACTAAAGTCGGGCTGACTTTTGAAAAAGATGCCGGTTATCATTTGGAAATCAAGCATAACAAATCGTTGAAAATGGGGTTGCCGGATGGAATGGAATTGGAACAAAAGTCTGCATCTGAAAGGAATATGACCGTCAGCTCGAAATTTGTAGGCAATCCGAAATATACCGGAGAGGTTTTACTGGAACTTTCCAATGGTAGTCTGTATATTCAATAAGGAAAAGTGCGGGTTATTCTCCGTTGATTTGCAAATAATATCCTTTATTGTAGAGGCTGACGATGTGCAGGGCAGGGTCGGCAGTGAGCAGTTTCCGCAATTGAGAGATATAGTTTTGTAGTAAAGTGATTTTGCTTTTGCTGTCGTTGTGCCAGAGTTGCCGGCAGATATCGGTGGCTGCACGGCATTGCCGGGGCGGACGGCATAAGAGTACCAGCACTTCTCCTAATGCGCCGGTCAGGGGAATGATGTTGGGACCGATACGCAGCGTAAAACTGTCGGTGCGGAATGTGGTGAGCTCCGAGAGCCGGAGGACGGTTTCTCCGGCGGAATCATTAGTTTTGCCGGAGGCATGGCGTTGCCATACGGCAGCGATGCGGGCACAGATTTCTTCGATATCGGCTTCTTTCCGGATAAAGTCGGCGGTGCCGCTTTTCAGCGACGGGACGCAATATTCGTTGTACGAACTCAGGATGAGCACCGGAATTTCCGCATCCACCTGCCGGATACGCTCGAATACTTCCAAGCCGTTGAGTCCGGGCATCCGGAAGTCCAGCAGTACCAGATCGGGAGAAATACGTTCGAAAGTCTCCCAGGCTTCGTCGCCGCTGTATGTCGTCACCACCTCATAACCTTCTTCTTCCAGAATTTCGGTCATTTCCTTTGCGGTGAGGCGGTTGTCTTCGGCATAAAGTAGTTTCGGTTTGCAGTCCATAGTAATGAGTTTGACGAGGGGAAATTAGAAATTTTAATTGAATATACCAACTTTTCATTCCCATTCGATCGTTTTGAATTTTTCGAGCAGCAGATTGATTTGATCCAGTAATTCCCTGTAAACGCCGAGATTCTTCCTGAGGGTTGCGCCGAGTATTTCCGGATCGGCGGTTTGCGGATACCGGATGTCCCGGAGCCGGGGTTGCAGGCTGCGGATAAAAAGCTGCACCTCTTCACGCTGGAAGCGTATGAAAGCTTGCTGGCGCCGGGCCATGTCCGTGGCGATCCGGTTGAACCGGATGGTCACCGACAGTCCCGCTAAGGCCAGGAAGAGCCCGAATCCGTAACGGCTGAACAACCGCAGCCAGGGATAAGCAAGCTGTACTTCTAACCGGTGGCCTTCGACATAACCGAGCGGTAGCGAACACTCTACCGGGAGAAATAATGCCTGTTGCTTTGTCCCGGCTCGCTCGATCGTCCGGCCCGCAGCATCGATGCGCCGGAATACCACCGGCAGACGGTTGGCGGAATACTTTCGGTAAGCGGGGAGAATACTGTCTACACGCCAGGCCGTATCACGTAGATCATAATATAAACCTCTGTATATGTGAGATTGGTTGATATGAGTGCCCATGGCCAAGGTTGTGTCCTGGCCGTTGTGCGTCACCGTAATGGTCTTGGTTTCGAAATCATTGCGGAAACAGTTGGTGTCTTCCCGCCATTTAAAAGAACTCGTATTGTTTTTAAAGATGGCTTCGTCGAGGTTCGGGAGTTCTTCGTTGACGAAGGCTCTCCGGTCGGCGATATATAGGTTGCCTGTCCAGAATAGTGCGGCAAACATTATGGCGACGATGAAACAGGAGTAGAACCGGGGGGATAGGTGAATCTTCCGGGAGCGGTGTTTTTGGCCGGGAGTGAATGTCAGTATAAAACGGCTGCCGTGTCCCGGCCGGCTGTCGAGGCGGAGCCGTGCTCCTATCCGGCGGGCGGTATTCCGGATATAAGTCAGCCCTATCCCGTGGTTGTCGCCTGTCGGAGCGGAACGGAAGCCGGGACGGAAAATCCGGCGGTGCAGGCGGCGGGGAATACCAGTGCCGTTGTCCTCGACCGTGAGGCGCAGTCGTCCCCGGCGGTCGGCATCACAGATGACGATGATGTTTGCTTCGGGTCCGGCATGGCGGAGGGCATTATCGATCAGGTTGCCGATAATGTGCGATAAGTGAAAGGAATCGCCCTGCACGATCGGCGTGTCGAGCCGATAGTCGACAGCGATACGCGAGGCATCGCCCCTGCCTCCGTAGCGGGCGGCCACTTCTTCGAGCATGCTCCGGAGATCGAATCCGGCCGTTTCTGGGTTCGTCCCCCAGTAGCCGGCCGAGCGGTCGATAAGTTGCGTCATTTCGTCGGTGATGGCTGCAAGCAGGTGACGGCATACATTCAGTTTTTCGTGTATTTTTTCTGCCGGCCATTCGCCGACATGTTGCAGCAGGTGTTGTTCGATATGGCAGCTGGTACAAAACGGGGTTTTCAGGTCGTGAATAAAAATAAGTTGTTTTTCCGTCAGGAGGTGATTGCGTTGCCGTCTCTTTTCCCACCGGAGAATAAGTAGGCCGAAAGACAGGGCAAATTGAAACGGGACGATGGAAAGCAACAGACCGTAACGTTGTCGCAGCCAAAAGCGGTTGAAGGGAAAATCGAACCAGGCCGTGAGCGTATCGGGTTCGAGATTGCCTAATTGGAATTGCGCGAAGTCCGGTTGCCGATACGGTGTCCGGCAGTCCGCCGGATAACGGTCGATGATTTTTCCCGTTGTATCCTGCCGGATAAAAACGGGGTTCAGGTCCTCCCAAGGGCAGAAATGCCGGAACCAGGCGGCAAGGCTGTCGATATTCCAGCTTTCCCGATTGAAATCGTAAAGTTTACGCCTGTAAAAAACAAGAAATAGTTGGCTATTCGTATCTATGTGAAAATATTTCCCTTTATAGGTATATGTCATGATCAGGCGCCCCTTCATACTAAAATCGTCAAGTCCGTTTGTCTCTTGTATGGGGCAGGTATATATTTCTTCTTTTATGGCATCTTCTATAAATTTTCCCGTAACATATCGGAAATCTCTTCTTTCCGCATGGTAAAGAGAATACAACCATCCTGCTTCCAGAAGCAATAATAGGATGATCATCAGATGGATATATCCGGATATGGAAAGGTGGCTTTTTTTCATTCGGTTAAAAATAGATTACTTTGAAACAATATCCAATTTTTTTCATGCCGGAAAAACGGAAAATTTTAAGAACAATTTGAGAACATTGGCTATTGGGCGGACCGGAAAAATATCATAAACTTATCCCAAATTTTCAAGTGCTAAGATTAGATATCGGAATGAATACGACTTTTTTGAAAAACGGACGGATGGTCCTCGGTATTTTGTTTGTTTTGGGATGTTGTGCCTGTTCGGACGAAAGTGTGCCGGCCGGGAAGGTTACGGAAGAATCGGTATACGACCGTATGGGGCGGTTGCATAATGAAGGATTGGATTATGTTTTGGAGCGGATTTCAGAGGAGGCTCCGTTTACCCGTAGCGGGACACGGGAACTTCCGCCGGCAGAAGAAATCCGGGATATGTGCGACGATTTTGCCCGTATGTGCGGATATGTCTGTCCGGCCCGGACAAGGGCCGGCAGTGAAGTGTCCGATGATTTTTCTTTTCTCTCCGTTGCGCAGCAGGAATGGGTAGGGCGTTTGAAAGCGGAGGTGCGACGGGTGACGCCTGAGCGGACGGAAGATTTTGCTATAGCCGTCGGACGGCTGGAACGACAGGTGGAACAGGACGGGCGCCTTGCCGCTTCCGAACGGGAAATCGTGCGCTATGCCATGGCCGTATGCCGTTATTCCGCGGTCTATTGGGCGGAAAACTATGAACGTTGGATGACGGAATTGTTCGGGGTGGGTAAGTTGCCTTTGAATCGTATGCGGACAAGGGGGGAAGAAACGCCTGTATCGAAGGAATGGTGGGAAAACTATAAAACCGTTGTTTGGAGCGATGGTATGAGTGCGGTTCAACGAGGGGAAAAATATTATCTCCAGGGAGCTATTGCCGGGTCTGTTGGGGAGGTTTTACAGGGTAATCAGTAGTATCTGCCTGTGCGGGATTTTTAATAAACCTTTAAAAAGTGAATCTATGAAAGTAAAAATCGTTCAACGGAAAAATCCGCAGAAACCCGATGAACCGGGTAAATTCTACGGTCAGCCGGTGCTCGACGGAGTGGTCGGGATGGATATGATCTGTCGTCAGATTGCGGGGCGTTCGTCGCTTACGGCCGGGGATGTAAAAAATGTGTTGACTAACTTTCTGGACGAGTTGCCTACTTATATGCTGATGAACCGCTCGGTGCAGTTGGAAGATTTCGGCATATTGCGGATCTCCTTCGGCAGCGAGGGGGTGGACCGGGCAGAGGATTTCTCGTCTTCTTTGATTCGTGGTGTAAAAATTGTTTTTACGCCGAGTGCAAAGATGAAGGAGCGGGTGAAATCGGAGATTACTTTCGAAGTGATCAACAGACCGGCGCCTTCGTCGTCTTCGGATACTCCCGGGGAGTCTGATTGATTGAGGGGAAGATGGCAGGTACTGCTATGAAAATCAGGTGGGTGTTGCGGCATAATCCGCAGAACCGTTTGTTGCCACCGAAATATTATGCTGCGCCGGTTTTTGCCGGTCGGCGGGATGCCGGGGAGATGATCCGGCAGATCGCCGGCCGGTCGGTTCTCTCGGCTGGAGACATTGTGGATGCGTTTGCGAATGCCGGAGAAGTGGCTGCCAACTGGCTGGCGGCCGGTTGTTCGGTGGAATTGCCGGAAATCGGCAGTTTGCTCCTGGAATTTTCGAGCGAGGGTTTTGACGATCCTGCCGATTTCCGTCCTGAGTCCCTGCGGGGGGTACGGCTTCGTTTCTATCCTTCCCGGCAATTGATGAAAGCGATAAAATCGCAATTGAACATATCTTTACCGGAATAGGGCCGGTTGTTTTCGGATTTTCTCCCGTATGTTTCGGTGAAAATATACGGAAGAAATTTCGGTTTGGTAGTACGAAATTGAAAAAACAAGCGCTTGTTTTCAGGAAAAGATACGGACGGATTTTTTGAAAGATACGGATGAATTTCGGAAAAGAAATAAAGAGGGCCATAAGAACGGCAGAGGGCCGGAGAAGAATCTTTTTCCGGTTTTTCCTGTTGATCGTTCTGGGAAATGTATTTTATTTTCCGGAGGGGTATGCCGACCGTTTTTTTACGCCGGGAATGCTTTGGACAGGGATTGCGGTGGGCGTGTCGGGGATGTTGTTTCCGTTCGTGGTGTCCGGACGTGTCGGTTTACCGGGACTGGCGTGTGTGGCTGTCGGGATACTGGCGGTGGTGGGCGGAAAGTCGGCCGGTGGCTTTTTTGCGTGGCAGACTGCGGCGTGGGGAGGGGCTATGTGGCTTTTATTCGTGATGACGGGATATTTTTCCGCCTGGGGGAAACCGGCCGACTGGTATGGGGGATTGTCGTTCGTGGGCGCGGTGGAAGCGTTTGCCGGAATCGGGCAATATGCCGGGATATGGCCGGTGTATAGTGCTTCTTTCCCGGTGACGGGGACATTCGACAATCCGGCAGGACTGGCGGCTTGTCTGGCAATCTGTTTCCCGGCGGCGCTTTATTTTATGGCTTCACGTCCTGTCGGTGCGAAAGTGTGGGGCGGATTATCGGCATTATCGATGGGGGCTGCGGTGGTTTTATCGGGTTCGCGCACCGGGATGGTGGCAGTGGGATGTCTGGCTGCGACTTCTGTTTACCGTTTCTTTTTGGGCGGTCGCTGGCCGGCTTGGAGGGTAAGGGCGGCGTTTGTTTCAGTGGGGGCGGTAATGCTCGCCGGCCTGTATTGCTGGAAGAAAGATTCGGCGGACGGTCGTCTGTTGGTATGGAATTGTTCGTTGGAGATGCTGGCCGATGCTCCCCTGACGGGACATGGACCGGATGCTTTTCAGGCAGAATATATGGATTATCAGGCCGGCTGGCTGGCGGAGCATCCGGAGGAAAAATGGGAACGGTTGGCCGGTAATGTCAGGCATCCTTTTAATGAGTATCTGCGGATTGCTGTCGAATACGGAGTGGCGGGACTGCTACTGGTTGCCGGGGTGATATGGCTGTTGTGGCGATGGTATCGTCGTTGCCGTCCGGAGGACCGTCCGTTGTACCGGAGTATCGGAGGGGCGGGGATTTGCGGTTTGTTTTCCTATCCGCTGAATTATCCGGCGGTATGCGTACTTTTGGTGTTGCTGCTGGGGGTGATTGTGCGTGGACGTCCCGTTTGCTTTTATGGAGGCCGGTGGTTTAAAACCGGAATAGGGGCTTTGGCCGTAGCGGTGTTGGCGGTTACTTTATATTGGAACCGGGCGGAACGTGAATGGCACCGCATTTCCTGTTTGTCTTTAAACGGCCGGACGGAGGAGGTGTTGACCGATTATGCCCGTTTATATCCTTTTATGCGCGAAAATCCCTTATTCCTTTACAATTACGGGGCGGAGCTGCATGTGGCGGGATTGTGGACGGCAAGCCTGAGTATATTGACAGAATGTGTCCGGGGCCTGAACGACACGGATGTACAGATGTTGCTGGCCGATAATTATAGCCGTTTGGGTGAATACGACCGGGCGGAACGGCATTACCGCCGTGCTGCCCGGATGTGTCCCAACCGTTTTATGCCGCTTTACCGTTTGGTGAAACTTTACGGGCAAACGGGGCGTGATGCCGAAGCCCGTCAGTTGGCCGGAGAGATTATCGTAAAGCCGGTGAAAGTGCCGTCGTTCCGGGTGGACCGGATGAAACGCGAAATGGAAAAGTATTTGCGAAAACCCTGACCTTCAAATCTTGTGCCATTCATGGATGTCGATATGCTCAAAATGTTCATGACGGATTGGGTGATTTTGAGAACAATTTGAGAACATTGGCCACTGTCCGTTTGATTGCTTATGTATAGTTTTGTCGAACTGGTAATTTGAAAAATCATTTAATATTTTAAGGTATGAAAAAGAGGATGTCGTTGTATACCTGGATGATCGTGGGAAATTTCATATTCCCTTTTATGAATGTTTTGTTTCCTTATCTTTATTGGAGGCAGAATCGGCAAACGGAAGATACAGCCTTTACGAAAGAGGCTTGTAATTTGTTGAATTTTCAAATATTGTTTTCTTTTATTATGATAGGGGTATTCGTATTTGGATGGTATCAGGCAATTGTGGGTTGGAGTATGGATGAGGCAGCTTCTTTCGGTTTTATGAAATGGGGATTGGTGGTTATGACGATGGTAAATATTATTTATCCGTTGGTAGTTATGCTTATTACTTCAGTCGGAAAGAAGACGTTTCGGGCCTGGCCGCCGACAATACCGTTTTTCCGGGCTTGAACAAGTGATGTATATTTCCGTTTAATGGAATCAGATGGTCATTGTGCTTTTACTTGTGTTAAGGAAAGAAAGAATCGTGGGAAAGTAAATTGATTAAATTTTTATATATGAAACTTCATGTTATTTTTAGATTAGCTACGTCACTTTATCGGAGTTGTTTTGTGTATGTTTTTGTCTTATTGTGTTTGGCTGGATTTTTGAATTCTTGCGAAAGAGAAGTTCTGAAGGGTGATGAAAAGATCGTTCAGGTAGAACCTGCTACCTGGCAAGAACAAATAAAATATGCGCAGAATAGAAACAGAATCGGCACAGAAACTTATAATTCCGATAGACCTTGTCTTTTGAACTACACCTATAAGGGAACAATTGAGTCGGAAACCGAACGTCAGAAATTATTGGAAGAACTTTTTGCCGATACCACTATGGTGGTTTGGTATAAGGACTTTTGGCATTTTGAAATTCTTTCTTTAAAAGAGGCTAAGGAAAAGGCAAAGGTTAGTGGAGGTGAACCTTATGTTTTAATTGAAGAGCAACTCCGTACAGGTATTTGTATCGGGATGGAGATGGTCGATCTAAAGTGGCTGTATAAGGGAAAAACTTATCATTCTACAGCTATTGTTTCTAATGAACATGGGGGTTTTGTATACGAACATATCGGTTATCGTGTGATCGATGCAGAAGAAGGTAGCTTTCAGGAAGACGATTATTCAGAAATGAATTCTTTACGTACAAAGACTTCTTCGGAAGGTGATGGGTCTGATCCTAATCCCGGTGGCGGAAGCGATATAATACTTAGATTTACTAAAATGAATTCTGTTAAAAATGCAGCAGGGATGGTGGTTGCAACCTATAATATAACAGTAAGATCTGTTTTTAATAGTGCGGGAATATTAATTGATCGTAATTTGAATGCAACTCACTCTGCGGCTTATGGATTTACTTGTACGGCTGATGTTCGGACAGTAAGCGGAACATTAAATTCTTCCAAATATCATGAATTTGCTTGGGGATATAGCTATGGTTCAGGTGTTTCTGTCTCATTAGGTTGGAATGGTTCTGGCTTTACGATATCGGGTGGAGGACAGGGAGCTACCGGGATAGAGATTCATAGACCATAAATAGAAAGAATCAATATATTATCCTGTTTTTTAGATATGAGAATGAGGAATCGAGAAAGGATATTAGAGGAAGATGCTTGTTAAAATATAGAATGATTGATTGATATTGACAATTAATAATGTGATTATGGAAAAAAGGATTTATTGGTTTTTAGGACTTTTAATAACAGGAATGTTTTGTGTTTCTTGTAGTGAAAATGAAGATGTTTCAGTACAGAGAAGGGTAACGGAGGCAGAATCTTCATTGAATCTTATAGCTCCGAATGGGGTTAAAATTATTTCTGACATTGCAGAATTGAAGAAAAAATTGAGCGAAGCGGTGGAAACACTTCAAGAAGATGAATTTGAAATCGTAGCTATTGATTTTTTCCCTTTGGTTGATAATTATTGTGTTAAAATAGTATACATGAAAAGTAATGGAAAAACAGGCTCTCTTGCTATATCGGATTTTGAATATTAGTCATCGGAAAATTTGATACGGATGAGAACACGTTCAGAAGATAGTGGTTCTGGTAATGTATAGACTTATCGTAAAAATCGCAGTTATCCGAGAGAATGTTCCGAAATATATTATCTTCCTGATCGTTGTTTGATCTTTTTGCCTGAAGCGGAATATGCTTCGGATAGAAATATTACTGTAAAACCGATGATGGTGCCTTTGTTTCGTGGGATCGGATTAAATGCAAAATGGAAGAGTATTTACAAAAAAGAACTAATTTATCAAATCTTGCGCCATTTATAGATGTCAATATTCTTAAAATGCTCATAATGGACTGGGAAATTTTGAGAACAATTTGAGAATATTGCTTATTGTCCAAATTATTGATGAGTTTTATTTTTGATGCCATAAACTGGAAGTTGAAAATTATGAAGAAATGGTTGTGTAAAATTTGTTTTTTATGGGAAAATAAAAATCGAACAGTTGTAATTTTTTTGTTGGTTGGATTGTTTGTAAGTCTGGGTTTTGTATATGTTTTATTGGTTAGAAATAAACGTCTGAATAAAGAAAATCGGTTATTACAACGCCAATATGAAGCTGTAGATAATGCTTTATTTCGTATGGAGGAAATGCAGAAGACTTACCTTCAGTATGAAAATATGAAAAAAATCGATGATATTGATTTGAAAACTGAAACGGATTCTATATTAAAATTATCCTCTTTGCTTGATGATAAGAAAAAAATTGTTGTAAGAATTAGTAATGCGGCTTGTGTTAGTTGTATACAGGATTTTTGTGCTGTGTTGTTTCAATATTTTTCTGGTTCAGAAATTATTTATATTTCGGATTATGGATCTGCTAAAGAACTGTTTTTTATGAAACAAATATTAGGTATAGAAAATCAGGTCTATAGAGTGGAAGCGTTAAAGTTGCCTATTGATAAAGAAAAGAAATTTTATGTGTTTATTATAGATAAAGATTTGTCGATAGAAAAGTTTTTTTTACCACATTATGAGCAAAAAGGATTAATGATCTATTATTTGGATTTATTGAAAAAAACGCTATAGCTATTTTGAATTATTGACTTAAAATTTTTGAATTATGAAAACTAAATTTTTGCTTCCTCTATGTATTTCTGTTGTTATGGGAGCGATGGTATTCATTTCCTGTGAACATGAACAAAATTATTCTGAATCAATTCAGAATGAAGAGGTAAACCAATTTTTGCAATCCTCGTATGGAAAAGATTTTTTGGAAAATTTCCATTTTCAAATAGAGGATTTAAATGTTGAGAAGTTAGCGTCGTTATCACAAAAAAATGATGTGAAATTATTATGTATTCCTGTAACTAAAAATGAAAAAGAATTAGGAAGATTATGTGTTATTTCTAATTCGCAAGGGAGAATATTTCAGGCTTTGTATGAAGATTGGAGTGAAGTTAATACAGAAGAAGGAGGAATGATGAAAGTATTTACAACTGATCATCAATATTTAGCGACATGGACAGTTACTCCGGAAATTGATAAATTTGCTTTAAAATTAACCGAAGTTGCTGATGTCTTTGATAATGGTATTGATCGGGTAAAAACAAAAACAGAATTTCCTGCAAAAACAGATAGTAATTGTACTGCTAAATGTTATGCTGCAGCAAAAGAAGCCTGTGATGCAGATCCTGAATGTAAAATTTTATGTGATTTGATTGATATGGCTACGGGTTGTATGGCCTCTCTTTCTATTGCAACAGCATGTGCTATTTATTGTAACTTTTGAATAAAAAGACTCAAGTTATAGAGTTTATAGAATGTTGAATAAAACTTATTGGTAATTAGGATGATGAAAAAGAGAATATTATTGTATGTTTGGATGATCGTGGGAAATTTCATATTTCCTTTTATGAATGTTTTGTTTCCTTATCTTTACTGGAAACAGAATCAACGAACGGAAGATGCAGCTTTTACGAAGGAGGCTTGTAATTTGTTGAATTTTCAAATACTGTTTTCTTTTATTATGATAGGGGTATTCGTATTTGGGTGGTATCGTGCAATTGTACATTGGAGTGTGGGTGAAGTTGGAGGTTGGGATTTTATCAAATGTGCATTTGTGCTTTGGTTGGCGGTGAATGTCGTTTATCCGTTGTTTATAGTATTTATTACTGCCGTCAAGGGAAAATCTTTTCGGGCTTGGCCGCCGACAATACCGTTTTTCCGGGCTTGAACAAGTATTTTTAGAGAAAGAATTTTATAAAACGATATATCGAAAAACATTAAGCGATGAAAACTTTAATCATTTTAGCGATTGCTATTTTAGGGTGTGTGAACGCCATGGGGCAACAAACGGTAGATCTGGACAAGGCGAGCCAGAGATTGAAAAAATCCGATTTGCCTTTCAAAAGTTGTAAGGTGATGGCTTATACGAATCAGGGGGTAGAGTATCGGGGCAAGGCTTGTGCTACATACCGGGATCTAAGCCGGAAACGTAAATCGCAGGAAGAAACGGGGGAAATGTACGTACCCTTCTGGTTCGAGGTCGGAAACGGATGCAAGCTTTTTTCTGCGGTGCTGAACGTTTCACCTTGCCTGACGGAAATGCTGGTGACTTATAAAGGTAACCGGGAAGCGGACCGGTTGGAGACAAAACTCTATTTTAACAATGATATTGCCGTGAAACAGTGGCAGCTGACTGCCGAAGGCGAGGTGATCGTCTATGAATTGGTTTTCGCCGGAGATACGGGCGAGGTGACGGAGGACGGTTTTGCAGGAGCGGAAGCTCAACGGGTGGATACCTACTACCGGATCAGTCGGGACGGGACGTTCGAACAAGCGAAAGAGGTGCGCTATGCGCCGAAGTATTATACGGCCGAAGAATTGGGCGATAAAACCAAAAACATTTGGGACGGAGACGAAACGGTGTTGTAAACAGAACTGTCGAACCATTAAAGGAAAGGTGCGGAAGCCTGGCTTTCGTACCTTTTTGTTGCAGGATGAAAAAGATTGTGTTACTATGGGGAGTTATCCTGGGATGTTGTGCCTGTATGGATCTGCCTGCGGACATAGAAGAGGCGTTGGCGCTGGCAGGAGGAAACCGACGGGAATTGAAGGCTGTGCTGAGGCATTACCGGCAGGATTCACTGAAATTCCGGGCTGCCTGTTTCCTGATCGCCAATATGCGTTGGCATTATTCGGACGATAGCGGATATTGCTTGTACAGTGATGCGAAAGATTCGGATTTATGTGATCTCCGGCGATTCGACCGGTCTTTCCTGATTTCTCATGTCGATCATGCTTTTGATGTGTGGGAGAGTTCGCCTTGTGCCGCAGGACTTTCTTTCTGTGAATTTTGTGAGTATATTTTGCCCTACAGAAGTTTGGCAGGATATCCGGATTGTTTTTCCGGGGCGGAACTGTATGATTTGTTCGGAAAGTATGCCGGTGCAGGGCAAGGGGATTCGCTGGCAGGTTACGTAGCGAGGTATAACCGGGTCAAGACGGATTTTGAGGGAGTGACGGGGAAACGATTGGCATTGGATAGTAGTTTGTACAGGCCGTTTTTTCCGGGACGGGAATGTACGGATGTGGCTGTGATCGGTTGTCAGATTCTCCGGGCTTGCGGATTGCCGGTGATGGTGGAATTTTGCAATGCTTACCGGGACTTTCCCGGCCGGCATTTTTATTGTACGGTCCGGGACGACCGGGGACGTTGGTGGCCCTTTAATCCGGAGACCTCCTTGCCCGGTGAGGGTAAATCGGTACCGGTGGAGCCGATGAATCTTTACCGGCAGTATTTCGGAGCACAGCGGGATAATCCCTTTTTTCTGAAAGCTGCGGGCGAATATGTGCCGCCTTTGTTCGACAATCCGTGTTTGCGGGAAGTAACGGGCGAATGTTCGGAGGTTTTCCGGGTAACTCTTCCTTGGACCGGGCCTGCGAAGAATCGGTTGGTTTATTTAGCGGCATTTCAGGCTTGGGGCGATATGGCGCCGGTGACCTGGGCTGAGGTGGATACGTTGAATGGCCGGGCGGTGTTTATACAGGTGATGCCGGATCGGTTGTATTTTCCGGTGTATTATGAAGGACGACGGATGTGCGTATTCGGTGAGCCTTTTGTGGTTGCCCGGGATTCACTCACGCCGGAAGGTTTTACAATACAGGCATTCCGGACGGACACCACCCGCCGGGGGACGGTTGTACTGACCCGGAAGTTTCCCCGTAAGCCGGCCATGATCCGCCTGGCCGAGAGGCTGGTAGGAGGAGTGTTCGTGGGAGCTAACCGGGAAGATTTTTCGGATGCCCGGGTGTTGTATACGCTTACCGAACCGCCTGTTCCCTGCTTGCAGGATGCGGTGCTGCGTCATCCGGGTGCCTTCCGTTATTATCGTTTTATCGCTCCGCCTGCCTTTCCGCAGGCTAATCTGGCGATGCTGGAATTTCTGACCCGCCGGGACCGCGGATATACAAATGTTGCCGAGCCGGGACCGGCGGCGGTATTGTCTCCTGACGACACATTGGCGGCAAAAGGAGAAAAATGGGTAAAATTGCTGGATGCACCTTCATGGGAGGAGATGAAATGGAAACCCGAATATGACGGGAATATGCTGACGGCTCCCGGTGCTTTCTCTACGATTACGCTGAGATTGGCACAACCGCAGGTGGTGGAACGGATCCGCTTTGCCCCGCAAAATGCCGATAACGGTATCCGGCGGGGAGATTTATACGAACTGTTTGGTTGGGGAAAACAAGGTTGGCATAGTTACGGCAAAAAGAGGGCTGAATATGAATTTTTGCTCTATGACCGCATTCCTGCCGGAGAAGTATTGTGGTTACGGAATTACTCCGAAGGCCGGGAAGAGCTGCCTTTTATCGTCGAACCGGCAGGAAATGCCGACGGGTTCGCCCAAAGATTTATCCGCTTGCCCGACAACAAATAGTAAATAATAATTGAAAGTAATAACTATGAGAAACAGAATTTTAATGACTATGGTAATCATCGTCATTGTTGGGATTGCAATACAAGGTATTATTGGAATAATTGCGGGAATAATTGTTGCGTCAATTGTGGGTATTGTTTATGCTCTTATTAAAAAAGATAAACTAATGAAAAAATGGTCAGTTGTTGTGTTTATTCTTAGCATTGTTTGTTTAATACTGTTTTATGTTTGTTTAATAAATTCAAATATGTAATGTGATTATATTTTATATGAGTTTTAATCAATGAAAATTATGTTAAATCAATCGTTATGAAGAAGGTAAATTTGTATTGTTTGTTAATCTCTGTTTTGTGTCTGATTTTTATTTGGGGTTGTGGACAAGGTACTAAATTAGAAAATTCTAATGACAGCTTGGAAGTTGAAATAAATTTAGCAAAATCTTTGTCTGTCAATAAGCAAGATTTGAAATTAATTGGTTTTAAAACATTTTATGTTTCAGATGAAAATGAAAGAATTAAAATAAAAGAACTTACACCTATAATTAAAGAAAAGGCTTCGAATTACTATATAGCAGAAGATGGTAGTTTTTTTAGAGTATATTTTCCTTTACATACAGCTATTGTCAAATGTAATGGTAAGATATATTATGCTGATGAAAAAGGTGTTGTCAAAACTGATGATGTTATTAATTTGGATGAGGTTGACGTGGCAGTTATTGGAAGAAAACGTTCAGAATATGTTAGAGGAACAGGTACAAATATTATTGAAGGTGATAAATTATTTTTAGCAACGCCATTATTAACCAATAGGAATATACTAAATAGAGGGTATGTGGGGGACAAAAAGTGCAAGTTATAATTTATGTGTTTTTGATTTAGGAGAGCAAATTGTAAATAGTAATGAATGTTGTGACGAGGTTGTGAAAATAAAAACGAGAAGTGAAGGAGGAGATGGTGGCAAAATTTCTTGTATGGCAAATCATGGTGGTAAAAATTGCTCGAATGCTTTTGGTATAAATAATGGGCGTTGTACTTTTAATCCTAATGTTTGTATGGACTATAATGGTTGGTTTACTGATTGTGTTAATGGAAAAGTGTCAAATTTCCCCGGAAGTGATTGCGACACAGCGATGGGGCGTGGAGAATGTTGGAATGAAATAATGTAGCAGGGAATGCCGACGGGTTCGCCCAAAGATTCATCCGGTTGCCGGACAAGCCGGATAAGTAAAAAATAGAATCAAAATCTGTTCGGAATATTTGCAATATTCTTTTTTTGTCATACATTTGTTCCGATAAAAAGAAAAAATGAGAAATAGTTTACATCATAACCATCATCATTGCCATCACTGTTTCAGGTGAGATGATGTTGTTATGCTGTTCGGTCTTCAATAAAAGTATAATAAGCTCGCCTGATTCAGGCGGGCTTTTTTTGTTTTTTGCCTGCCCGGATCAGTCGGGCGCTAACTCTAAATAGCGTTATGATAAACTTAAAAATTGCAATCCAGAAATCCGGCCGTTTAAATGAAGATTCCCTGACTTTACTGAAAGAATGCGGGATATCTATCAACAACGGAAAAGATCAGTTAATGGCCCAGGCCTCTAATTTCCGATTGGATGTATTGTATTTGAGGAATTCCGATATCCCGCAATATGTGCGAGATGGGGTGGCCGACATTGCCATCATCGGGGATAATACGGAAAAAGAGAAAAAAACGGGTATCCGTCATGTGCTCGACCTGGGGTTTTCCAGGTGCCGGTTATCGATAGCTGTACCTAAAAATGTCGATTTTCAGGACATCTCTTATTTACAGGGGAAAAAGATTGCGACTTCTTATCCGAACTCTTTAAAAGATTTTTTGACGGAAAACGATATAGAGGCTGAGATTCATGAGATTTCCGGTTCGGTGGAGATAGCTCCCAATATCGGATTGGCCGATGCGATTTGTGATTTGGTCAGTTCCGGGAGTACTTTGTTTAAAAACGGCCTGAAAGAGGTATATAAGATTTTTGAATCTCAGGCTATTTTGGTGGCTAATTCCGGTTTATGCGGTGAGAAGCAGGAATTGTTAGCCCAGTTGGTATTTCGGATTAAGGCTGTATTGGCTGCTAAATACAACAAATATATTTTACTGAATGCTCCTGAAAAAGCTTTGGATCGGATCTGTCGGCTTTTACCGGGAATGAAAAGTCCTACCATCATGCCTTTACGCGAAAACGGATGGGTGTCTGTTCATTCGGTTGTGAATGAAAATGAGTTTTGGGAAGTAATCGGTAAATTGAAGGAAGCCGGAGCGGAAGGGATTCTGATCGTGCCGATTGAAAAAATGATTTTGTAATACTGAAAAAGAGATAGCTATGGAAAGAATAATAAATCCCGTCCGGGAAAGATGGGTGGACTTATTGAAGCGTCCTCGGATGGAAAATGCTGATCTGCAGAAAATCTGTAAAGCTATTTTTGCAGAGGTCCTGAAAGACGGCGATAAGGCTTTGACCAAATATACCTGGTTTTTCGACCAGGCTAAAGTAGAACGCTTGCAGGTGGCTGAAGCAGAATTCCGGGAAGCTGAAAGAGAGGTAAACAATGATTTGAAAAGGGCGATAACGGAGGCTCGGCAAAATATTGAGGCCTTTCATACTTTACAACTGACCGGACGGAACGAATATGTCAATCCGAAAGGATTCCGTTGCTGGCAAGAGACTAGAGGGATCGGAAAGGTGGGCTTGTATATTCCCGGAGGAAGTGCTCCCTTGTTTTCTACCGTATTGATGCTTGCCGTTCCGGCCCGGATTGCCGGTTGTGAGGAAATCGTTTTGTGTACTCCTCCGGATCGTTCAGGTAGAGTTCATCCGGCTATTTTATGGACAGCCCGCCAATGCGGAGTGGATAAAGTCTTTAAAGTCGGGGGAATACAGGCTATCGGGGCGATGACTTTCGGCACGGAGAGTGTGCCTAAGGTGTATAAAATCTTCGGTCCCGGTAATCAGTATGTTACAGCGGCAAAACAGCTGGCCTGTAATTATGGTACGGCAATCGATATGCCGGCAGGACCTTCCGAAGTCATGGTGATTGCCGACCGTTCGGCCGATCCTCGTTTTGTAGCGGCAGATTTATTGTCACAAGCTGAGCACGGTCCGGACAGCCAGGTGATATTATTGACAACGGACAGCTGCCTGGTCGATCGGGTTCAGAAAGAGATAGAAAGCCAATTGGCCGTATTGCCCCGTAAGACTATCGCTTCGAAGGCTTTGGAAAATTCGAAAGCGATAGTACTGGAAAATGTAGATGAATGTTTGGAATTGGCAAATGAATATGCACCGGAACACTTGATCCTGAGTGTGGAAAATTATCTCGATTCGATACCACAAATAAAAAATGCAGGCTCTGTGTTTCTGGGTAACTATTCTCCTGAAAGTGCAGGAGATTATGCTTCGGGTACCAATCATACCCTACCGACCCATGGATATGCCAAAGCATATAGCGGAGTGAATGTGGATGCTTTTGTGAAAAAAATTACTTTTCAGGAAATAACCCGGGAAGGCCTGCTCGATCTGGCTCCGACCATCGGGGTTATGGCGGAGCATGAACTTTTGTATGCACACCGGAGGGCGGTGGAGATACGGAAAGAAGAGGGAAAGTAAAAAGTGAAAAAAGCAAAAGGCTGGAGGTTGGAAGTGAAAGGGAGGGACAATGAAATGGGAGGAAATTTATGGAAATAGAAAAATTGATACGTAAAAATATTTGGGAATTACAGCCTTATTCGTGTGCTCGGGAGGAGTATGAAGGAGGACAGGCTATTTTACTCGATGCGAATGAAAATCCTTTCGATACGGGAGTGAATCGTTATCCGGATCCTTATCAGCGGGAATTGAAGAAAGAACTGGCCCGACTGAAGGAAGTGAAGGTGGATCATATGATTTTGGGAAATGGGAGCGATGAGCTGATCGATTTATTGATCCGGAGTTTCTGCGAACCTGCGGAAGATAATATAGTCGTCTTTTCTCCCGGTTATGCTATGTATGAAGTGAGTGCTGCGATTAATCGGGTTGGAGTGAAAAAAATCGATCTGACAGCCGATTTGTTACCCGACTGGTCCGAGTTGAGACGACGAGTGGACGATCGCACCAAACTGATTTTCCTTTGTACGCCTAATAATCCTACCGGGAAGGTTATCCCTTACGGGCAGATTGAGCGGTTGTGTGGGGAGTTTCAGGGAATGGTGATCGTCGACGAGGCCTATATCGATTTTACAGACGCACCTTCTGCGGTGCATTTATTGGATAAATACCGGAATGTCGTTGTTTTGCAGACTTTGTCGAAAGCTTGGGGAATGGCAGGATTGCGTTTGGGGATAGGCTTAGCCGATCCGGAAGTAGTCGGAATATTGAATCGGGTGAAAGCTCCTTATAATATCGGGGGGCTGACCCAACAGACCGCTTTGGCCCTTCTCCGGCAATATGATCTTTTCCAGAATCGGCGGACTGGGATTATCCTCGAACGGGAGCGTCTGATCCGGGAATTGAGAGGGTTGGGTATGTTCCGGCGAGTATATGATTCGGAAGCCAATTTTATATTGGTCATCACTGAATTTTGTCAGAAGTTATATCGCTATCTGATTGCTTGTCGGGTGGTTGTACGGTTACGGGATATTCCGCCTTTGATCGGAGGAGGAATCCGGATCACTGTCGGTACCCGGGAGGAGAACGATCGGTTGCTGGAAGTTCTTCATGAATATGATAATGTAATGGAAGTGAATACCTTATGAAAAAGATGTTATTTATAGACCGGGACGGTACGATCATCAAAGAACCGACAGACAATTTTCAGGTGGACCGGCCGGAAAAACTGAAGTTTATGCCGGGAGTGATCGGAGCACTGCGGGAGATTACCGGGAATACGGATTTTCGATTGGTGATGGTGAGTAACCAGGATGGCTTAGGGACTGCCGATTTTCCTATGGAAGATTTTATGCTTCCGCAAACATTGATGTTGAAGGTGTTGGAAAGTGAAGGGATCGTTTTCGACGAGATATGTATCGATCCGAGCCGGCCGGAAGAATATTCCCGTTTTAGAAAACCCGGAATAGGGATGGTAGAAAAATATTTGAATGAATATTTGGATACTGAAAATTCCTATGTGATCGGGGATCGGGAGACCGATATGCAGCTGGCTGCTCATATGGGGATAAAAGGGATTTGGCTGGGAGAATGGCGGGAGACCGATTTACCGGTGGTATTGCATACAGATTCCTGGCGGGAAATTACCCGATTTATAATATCAGGAAGCCGGAAAGTCCGGATTTGTAGGAAAACTGCGGAGACAGAGGTAACTGTTACTTTAAATTTGAATGGGGAAGGTTGTTGCAGTATAAAGACCGGTTTGTCGTTTTTCGACCATATGCTGGAACAAATCGCCCGGCACGCAGAGGTAGATCTGGAGATCGGAGTACGGGGAGATTTGAAGGTCGACGAGCATCATACCGTTGAGGATACGGCTATTGTATTGGGGGAGTGTTTCGCTAAAGCCCTGGGAAGTAAAAAAGGAATCGAAAGATATGGTTTTGCTTTGCCTATGGACGATGCAAAGGCTGAGGTATTACTCGATTTCGGCGGAAGGACTTGGTTGGAATGGGGGGTCACTTTGAAACGGGAATATGTCGGAGATTTTCCGACGGAGATGGCCCGGCATTTTTTTGCTTCTTTTTGTCAGAGCGGGCTGTGCAATCTGCATATCTCGGCCCAGGGAGAAAATACGCATCATATTCTGGAGGCTGTATTCAAAGCTTTTGCCCGTGCCGTACGGCAGGCTATCCGGCAAACCGGAGGAGGGATCCCTTCGTCGAAGGGCTGTCTCGCTTAGTTTAGGAATGACGAAATGATTGTACAGATAAATAGGAGATCATGAAAGTTGTTATTATCGATTATGGAGCCGGGAATGTCTTTTCAGTGACGACTGCTTTACAACGCTTAGGGGTTCAGGCGGTCTTGAGTAGTGATGTCAGGCTGATCGTCCGGGCCGACCGTGTGATATTTCCGGGTGTCGGACAAGCTGCTGCTGCCATGAAGCAATTGAAAGATAAAGGATTAGATCGGATAATCCCACAACTGGAAATGCCCGTATTGGGAATTTGTCTGGGGATGCAGTTGATGTGCCGGTTTTCGGAAGAAGAAAATACATGGGGATTGGGTATCTTTCCTATGGAAGTGAAGAAGTTTGCAGACAGTTGTAAAGTGCCTCATATGGGGTGGAATACGGTCCGGAAGCTGAAAACTACTTTGTTTCAAGGGATAAATCCCGGGGAATGGATGTATTTTGTACATTCCTATTATGTTCCTGTTACAGCTTATTGTATCGCAACTTGCGACTATCAGCGTTCTTTCGCCGCTGCTATTTGTAAAAATAATTTTTATGGATGCCAATTCCATCCTGAAAAATCTGCCGGTGCCGGAGAAAAAATAATAAAGAACTTTTTAGATATAGTATAAAATTGAAAATGAAAATTATACCTGCAATCGATATTATCGGTGGGAAATGTGTCCGTTTGACTCAAGGAAATTATGGACAGTGTAAGATATATTCGGCTAACCCTTTAGAAATGGCACGCCTGTTTGAAGAAGCCGGACTGGATCGGCTGCATTTGGTCGACCTGGATGGGGCGAAAGCGTCGGGAGTTGTCAATTGGGCTGTGCTTGAAACGATTTGTAAACATACCCGTTTGTCCGTAGATTTTGGAGGAGGGGTGAAAACCGATGAGGATATGCGTCGTGTGTTTGAAGCGGGAGCTGATTATGCTTGTATTGGCAGTATCGCTCAGACAAATCCCGAACAAACCGCTGAATGGCTGGAAAAGTATGGGTATGAAAGAGTAATTATCGGAGCCGATGTCTGGAATACCAAGGTGTGTATTCAGGGATGGAAAAAGGTGACCGATACGACGATTTTTCAATTGATTGAGTCCTATCGGGGACGGATCGGGCATTTGATGTGTACGGATATCACCCGGGATGGGATGATGGATGGAACGGCTATCGGCTTGTATCGGGAATTACTTCGCCTTTATCCGGAGATTCGGTTGATCGCTTCAGGGGGAGTGAGTGGAACGGCAGATTTACAACAGCTTGCTGAAGTTGGAGTAGAAGCCGTAGTCGTTGGGAAGGCTTTGTATGAAAAGAAAATAGATTTGAAATCACTTAAAAATTTTTGATTTTGTTAGCTAAAAGAATAATCACTTGTTTGGACGTTAAAGAGGGACGGACGGTGAAAGGAGTGCATTTCAACGATTTGAAAGATGCCGGTGATATTGTAGAATTAGCAAAGAAGTATTCTGTTGCCGGTGCTGATGAACTGGTGTTTTTAGACATCACTGCCAGTAATGACAACCGGAGTACCCGCCTGAGCTGGGTGGAGCGTGTGGCTACTGCAGTCGATGTCCCTTTTACTGTCGGAGGCGGCATTGCCCGGGAGGCAGATGTTGAGGCTTTATTAAAAAAGGGGGCGGATAAGATATCGGTCAATTCGGCAGCTCTGTCCGAACCGGATTTAATCGATCGGTTAGCCTATCATTTTGGGAAACAATGTATTGTTGTGGCTATCGATGCCCGATATGAAAAGGAAGAATGGTGCGTATACAGTAAAGGAGGAAGACTAAGAACTGAAAGAGAATTATACACTTGGGCACTGGAAGTCGGAGAGCGGGGAGCCGGGGAAATATTATTCACTTCTATGGACCATGATGGGACGAACCGGGGATTCGCCTGCGAAGCGATAGCCCGGTTGAGCGGATTGGTGAATGTTCCGGTCATTGCTTCCGGTGGTGCAGGAAAACTAGCGGATTTTAATGAAGTATTTACAAAAGGTAAAGCAGATGCTGCTTTGGCTGCCGGGGTATTTCATTATGGCAGGCTGACTGTCGGACAGGTGAAAGCCTACTTGCGGCAAAACGGGATAACGGTAAGAGGGTAAATAATTGAAAAGATATAAGATGGAAATAGAAAATTTGAAATTTGACGAAAATGGTTTGATCCCTGCTATCATTCAAGATGCAGAGACCAGGACGGTTTTGATGCTCGGCTATATGAACCGGGAGGCCTTGACATTAACCCTGACGAATGGAAAAGTTTGTTTTTTTAGCAGGTCCCGGCAAAAGTTGTGGACAAAAGGTGAAGAAAGCGGACATTTTCTATACCTGAAAGACATACAAGCCGATTGTGATGGCGATACTTTATTGGTTAAAGCCAAACCGCTCGGACCGACTTGCCATACTGGAACAGATACCTGTTGGGGAGAGAAGAATGAGGAGGCGGATTTTTTGTTCTTCTTACAAAAGTTCCTGCAAAAAAGGAAAAATGATTCTCCGGAAGAGTCCTATACGGCCCGTTTGATTTCCAAAGGAATAAATAAGATCGCTCAAAAGGTTGGGGAAGAAGCTGTGGAATTAGTAATCGAAGCGAAAGACGACAATGAAGATTTGTTTTTAAATGAAGCGGCCGACTTGATGTATCATTATCTGGTTTTATTGATTGCCAAAGGATATGGGCTGGAGGATGTCATCCGGGTATTGAAAGAAAGACACAAATAGAATGGGGATAAATAGGTATTTATATACATGTTTACACTAAATGTAGGTTTTCTTGGGTGCAACGGAGAAAGGGGAAAAGAAAAAAGTAAAGTAAACTTTAATTTCCCCGTTCTCCAAATCTATGGTAGGTTCATTTTTTCTTTCTATTCCGATGCAGGGTTTTGTGCCATCAGACCGGTTCGCCTGGACCGGTCCGCTAAGGCTTTCCTTCACTGACCGGCGGAACTCCTCGCAGGCTCGTCAGACACCACCGGTCGGGCGTTCGGAAAACCTAACCGGACCCTCGTTCCTGCTCCAATGGTCTTCCGCCACAAAACCCTGCATCTTCCGTCAGCACTACAGGGCAAAGAAGGAAAGTTTTATTGAATGAAAGAGCAGGCCACCCTGACCGGAGTATGGATACCTGGGTTACCTGATCGGATTATTTCTATAAAATAGCGATGGCTGAATTAATCCCTCATGTAGGGGGGGCAGAAAAACAGCTGTTTGATAGAAGTTTATACTTTTCAGGTCACAGTTCGTTTCCTATGCAGTGATAACGTAAGTCGGAGGTGTTCGTGTTGGGGGACCATTGGAGCTCTGTCGGGTGTCGTCTTGCTTTTTCTGAATGCCCGACCGGTGGTGTCTGACGAGCCTGCGAGGAGTTCCGC
>NZ_CFKYFN010000103.1:0-28899 GCF_985060555.1 Odoribacter sp.
TCAATTAACTAAGTGCCCGCAGGATCCAATAGCTTTTTAAACTTTATGAACTTTCAACTAATTTAATCGAACGTTTTTTCGGTTCATTCAATGATAAAATGCATGAAGCAGGATTTGGTATGACAGAAATTTCATTTTTTTTGAAAAAAATTTACCTCGTCTGTAAAAAAAACGGAAATTGACAGGATTATTAATGGAAAGTCCGGGGAGCGAATGGGCTATCGAAGATTTTCAAATAGATTAAATAAAAGAATAAAAAATAGAAAAAGTCTTAGAAAAGAGGACAGGAATTATTGGAAAAATCAAAATGTCGGAAAAATCCCCCTAAAAGGTTGATTTTTCCGACATTTTGCATTCTATTTTGAAGAAACGAACTTAATAAACAGTCTTGTCTTTGTTTTCTTTCCACAAGCTGAATTCTTCTCCAGCCGTATCCTCTTTCTCATTCAAAAAGGGAATACTCCGATCGGCCTCGGGGAGGGCAATCTCTTTATAGATCAGGGAATCATCGAATCCGGCAAGTGCTGCATCTTCTTTTGTAGAGGCATAATATACCCGGGAAGGTCTTGCCCAATAAATAGCACCAAGGCACATAGGACAAGGCTCACAACTGGCATATATCTCACATCCCCCGAGTTGAAAAGTATCTAACTTATGACAAGCCTCGCGAATCGCATTCACTTCGGCATGTGCTGTCGGGTCACAATCCGGAGTAACCGTATTGGCACAAGCTGCGATAATTTTTCCCTCCTTGACAACAACAGCGCCGAACGGCCCCCCGGTCCCCTGTTTCACATTCTCTACAGCCAAACGAATAGCTTCTCTCATAAACTTCTCTTCGTACATAACCTCTCAACTAAAATTTCATATTTCCCGTCCCCTCTCTCTTCCACCTCTAACCTCTATTCTTTTTACCTCTAGTTTATAGCTTACAGCCTTTAGCCTTTCCCTTTTTTTCCTTTCTTCTCCCCTTCATCCGGCAACTTCTTACTATACCAAAGCATAAAAATCCCCGCCAGAATAAAAGGAATACTCAAAATCTGTCCCATATTCAAGGCCATTCCAGCTTCCCAGGGTTCCTGTACTTCCTTGACGAACTCGATAATAAAGCGGGCAGAGAAGATCAGGATCAAAAAAGCGCCGAAGATAAATCCCATTTTCTTCTTAACGTTCGTTCGCCAATAAAGATACATCAAAACAAAAAAACTAAACAGGTAACAAATTGCTTCATACAATTGAGCCGGATGGCGCGGCAATTCCGGATTCGGTAAATCACTATTCATGAAGCGGAATCCCCAAGGCATATTGGTCGGTAATCCCACAATTTCAGAGTTCATCAAATTTCCTGTCCGGATAAAAAAGCCGGCTAAAGCAATCGGAATCACAGCCCGGTCTAAAATCCAGAATATAGATTTTTTGCTGACTTTCCGTGAATAATACCACAATCCGGCTATAATACCTATTGCAGCGCCATGACTGGCCAATCCCTGATAACCGGTAAACTTAAATTCGGGCGAAAACCGTACAGGCAGGATCATCTCCAGCGGATGCTGGCTATAATAAGCCCAGTCGTAAAAGATACAATGTCCCAAACGGGCACCGACTATCGTCGCGATCGCTACATACAACCACAATTTATCCAACCAGGCCATAGGCAATCCTTCGGACTTGAACATTTTCTCTTCAACCTTATAACCTAAAATAAAGGCCACAGCGAACAGCAACCCGTAATAACGAATGGAAATACCCCCCAAATTGAAGATCTCGGGACTAATATCCCAATTAATAAATAAAGACAACATACATTATGATTTTCGATTTATGATTTTTGATTTACGATTCAGACTTACCATTGAAATCTGAAATCGTAAATCCTAAATCAAAAATCAGTTTATTCATTTTTCCCGTGGCAGTTCTTATACTTCAGTCCGCTACCACATGGACAAGGATCATTCCTCCCCACTTTCGGTCCTACTTTCACCGGTTCGTGCCGCACCTGTTCACGGTTGGCAGCAGCAGCCTGAGCCTCCGAACGACTTTCCCGCAGTTTACTCAAATCGGTCCGCTTTTCTTCAGCTTCGCGTACATGCTCGGGTTCTTGCATCGGAATCTGCCCTTTCATCAGTGTAGACACCATCCCTTTATTGATCTTTTCCACCATAGTCTTAAACAAATTATAAGACTCGAATTTATAAATCAACAAAGGATCTTTCTGTTCATAAGCAGCATTCTGAACCGATTGTTTCAGATCGTCCATTTCGCGGAGATGTTCTTTCCAGGCATCATCGATATGAGCCAGAATGACCGATTTCTCGAAAGAACGCATCAAATCTTCACCATTCGTACGATAGGCCTTCTCCAGGTTGGTCACCACGCTGTACATCCGTTGACCGTCGGTAAAAGGAACGACAATATTCTTAAAGACATCTCCCCGTGTTTCGAATACATTCTTGATCACCGGATAAGCTTGCTGAGCGATATGTTCGACTTTACGCTGATAAGCCTCCCGTACATATCGATACAACGATTCGGCCAATTCATTGGGACGGGCTTTCTGGAATTCCTCCGGATCCACTTCATAATCGACGGACAATACCCTCAATACTTCCATCCGGAAACCTTCCGGATCGTTCACCGGCTGGTATTCCATAACGATTGCCTCACAAACATCGTAAGTATTATTTGCTACAGCCACACCGATACGTTCTCCTAACAAAGCCTGACGACGTTGTTTGTAAATCACCGTACGCTGGGAATTCATCACATCGTCATATTCCAGCAAACGCTTACGAATACCGAAGTTATTTTCTTCCACCTTCTTCTGTGCACGTTCGATAGACTTGGTAATCATAGAATGCTGAATCACATCCCCTTCCTGATGTCCCAAACGGTCCATCACCCGGATTATACGTTCCGAGCTGAACAAACGCATCAGGTCGTCCTCGAGCGATACGAAGAACTGGGAAGACCCCGGGTCTCCCTGACGTCCGGCACGTCCACGTAACTGACGGTCGACACGACGGGAATCATGCCGTTCGGTACCGATAATAGCCAAACCTCCGGCCTCACGTACCTCAGGGCTCAATTTGATGTCCGTACCACGTCCTGCCATATTGGTAGCGATAGTCACCGTCTTCGATTTACCGGCTTCGGCAACGATCTCGGCTTCCCGCTGATGTAATTTCGCATTCAATACATTGTGTTTGATACCACGCAGTTTCAACATACGGCTCAGCAATTCGGACACCTCGACAGAAGTCGTTCCCACCAAAACCGGCCGGCCTAAATCTACCAAACGGACAATTTCATCGATAACCGCATTGTATTTCTCGCGTTTCGTTTTAAACACAAAATCATTGGCATCGATACGGATCACCGGACGGTTGGTCGGAATAACCACCACATCCAGTTTATAAATATCCCAGAACTCACCGGCTTCCGTCTCTGCCGTACCTGTCATACCGGCTAACTTGTGATACATACGGAAGTAGTTCTGTAAAGTAATCGTTGCAAAAGTCTGAGTGGCAGCTTCGACTTTTACATTTTCTTTCGCTTCGATAGCCTGATGCAAACCGTCCGAATAGCGGCGTCCTTCCATGATACGCCCGGTCTGCTCATCCACGATCTTCACTTTATTATCGAGTACCACATATTCTACATCCTTCTCGAACAAGGTATAGGCTTTCAACAACTGATTGACAGTATGTACCCGTTCGGATTTCATCGCATAATTCTGGATCAGTTCATCCTTCTTCGCCAATTTTTCTTTATCATCCTTCGTGTCCCGTTCGATCTCTGCAATCTCCGAGCCGATATCCGGGAGGATAAAGAATTTCGGATCTTCACCTGCAGCAGTAATGGTATCATGTCCCTTATCGGTCAGGTCGATCGAATTCAGTTTTTCATCGATCACAAAATACAAAGGATCGGTAATCTCCGGCATTCTCCGGTTATTTTCCTGCATGTATTCGTTTTCCGTCTTGATCAGGATCGCTTTATTGCCTTCTTCACTCAAAAACTTGATCAAAGGTTTGTATTTGGGCAATCCTTTATGTGCCCTCAGTAACAATATCCCCCCTTCTTTTCTCTTTTTAGAATCATCGCTGGCCAACAGCTCTTTCGCTTCCTTAAAAGTCTGCATCACAAATTCCTGTTGCATTTTCACGAGGCGCTCCACCCGGGGCTTGTATTCATCGAACATCTGATCGTCTCCTTTGGGTACGGGGCCGGAAATAATCAACGGCGTACGGGCATCGTCGATCAATACGGAATCGACCTCGTCGACAATCGCAAAATTGTGCTTACGCTGTACCAAATCCTCCGGATTGATAGCCATATTATCACGCAGATAATCGAAACCGAATTCGTTGTTCGTACCGAAAGTAATATCGGCCATATAAGCCTGCCGACGCTGGGGAGAATTGGGTTGATGCTTATCGATACAATCGACAGAAAGCCCATGGAACATATAAAGCGGTCCCATCCACTCCGAGTCACGTTTGGCCAGGTAATCGTTTACCGTCACCATATGCACACCACGTCCGCTCAAAGCATTCAGGAACACCGGAAGAGTAGCCACCAAGGTTTTCCCTTCACCGGTAGCCATCTCTGCAATTTTTCCCTGATGCAAAACAGCACCACCGATCAGCTGCACGTCATAATGCACCATATCCCAGGTCACCTCATTTCCTCCGGCAAGCCAGGAATTGAAATAAATGGCTTTGTCACCTTCTATCTCGACAAAATCGTGAGTAACCGCCAAATCCCGGTCGAACTGGGTCGCCGTCACTTCAATTTCAGTATTCTCTTTAAAACGACGGGCGGTTTCCTTCATCACAGCAAAGGCTTTAGGCATCAATCCGGTCAAAACTTCTTCTACCTTTTTGTCGATCTGTTCTTCCAGCTTATCTATACGATCGTAAATTTCCTCCCGTTCTTCGATCGCAGGCCTTTCCTCTTCCACTTTCCGTTTGAGTGCTGCAATCTCATTCTCTTCTTCTCCGATATATTCACGTACTTCCTTTTTCATATCTTCAGCAACTGCACGTAATTCATCGGCACTGATACTTTTCAGCTTCTCCCACTCTGCATTCACTTTGGCCACAATCGGCATCAGTTCTTTCATATCCCGGTCGGATTTATTTCCGAACAGGCTTTTTAAAATATCATTAAAACCCATTTAATTATAAATTGTAAATTGTAAACAGTAAAATTTTAATCGACGACACTTCGTCAATCTTTCAGAAAATTGAATTTCCTCTCGTTTATCCGAGATAGACTACCCTCGTAAATCTTAATTATAATTTGCAGATTAAACCTCAGGAGCCCTGATCTTATGGGCAATACGACATAAGGATCCGATATTGACACGGACCGTTTTATCGAAAGTAAAATCATCGGCAAGCGCCTCGACGACGGGGATTTGAAAATAATCCGGAGGCAAACCGGAACAAAAAACCTGTTCCTCTTCTTCTTCTTCCAAATAAACAGATACGACCTTTACCGTATTGGTTATGATCAATCTACACCTTTCCCCTCTCAAAGACTCTCCACAACCCTGAGCCTTTAAAGGAATCGTTACGGCACAACCGGCCATAACATACAATGCAGCGATCAAATATCTGTTCATTTCCACAAGTGACAAATATAAGGGAAAATACAAGAAGTTAAAAATGTTTCCGAAAGAAAATCAACAGATAAATGATCGGTAGCTTCCTGTGTATCCTAAAAAATAAAGTGTTTATATACATGTTTATCCTAAAATGTAGAATTATTCTGGTACTTGTTCGTCTCCGGTGTTCGTGTTGGGGAACCATTGGAGCTCTGGCAAGTGTCGTCTTGCTTTTTCTGAACGCCCGACCGGTAGTGTCTGACGAGCTTGCGAGGAGTTCCAACGGTCAGTGAGTTCTTCGAATAAGCGAGAGAAAAGCAAAATCTTTTGTTTTTCCGAGCAGGAGAAGAACCGATGAAATCAACGAAAGCCTTAACGGACCGGTCCAGGCGACCGGGTCTTCTGCCACAAAATCCGGAATCGGAATAGAAAGAAAAAATAAAACCTACTTTTATAAGTCCAAATATGTATATAACGGCCCCCAATAATACTTTTCTTATATTTGCCGGACATATGGGAATTTAATCCGTCACAAACATGAATAAAATCGTTGTAGCAATAGATTCTTTCAAGGGAAGTTTAAGTTCCCGTGAAGCCGACGAGGCAGCAGAACAAGGTATCAAAACAATCTTTCCGCAGTGTGAAGTACTGCATTTTCCGGTAGCCGACGGGGGTGAAGGCATACTGGAAATCCTGACGGATGCTTTCCACGGCCATACCGTTCCGCTTGTCGCCCATAACCCACTTATGCAAAAAATAACTACGCAATTCGGTATCTCGGAAGACGGCCGCACGGCATTGGTGGAAATGGCAAGGATCAGCGGCCTGCCACTGTTACCTCCCTCCCGGCGGAATCCCATGCTCACGACCTCCTATGGTCTGGGAGAAATCATTGCAGAAGCCCTGAACAAAGGATGCCGGCACTTTATTATCGGAATAGGCGGAAGTGCCACGAACGATGCCGGTTTAGGCATGTTACAAGCTTTAGGATTCCGCTTTTTCGATCACGACAATAAGCTTTTAGGAACCGGAGGACAAATATTATCGCGAGTCGCTGCTATTGACACCACGGCGGTTCATCCGGCTCTGTCCGAAGCCAGTTTCACCATCGCCTGCGATGTCGATAATCCTTTTTACGGTCCCCGTGGGGCTACCCGGATATTTGCCGGACAGAAAGGAGCAACCCCCGAAATGACAGAGCATCTGGAAGCAGGCATGCAAGCTATAGCTGCCGTTATCGCCCAAACTACCGGAAAAGACATCGGCCGGATTCCCGGCTCCGGAGCAGCCGGAGGAGTCGGCGGAGCTTTTCTGGCTTTTACGAATGCCCGGTTAATGTCCGGGATTGACTTGATCCTAACCCATCTTCAGTTCGGTAAGCGAATCCAAAATGCCGATCTCATCATCACCGGAGAAGGAAGTGCCGATGCACAAACGACTATGGGAAAAGTAGCTTACGGCATACTTCGGGAAGCCCGCAAACAAAACATTCCGGTCCTTCTGGTAGCCGGCCATATTGCAGATACCCCTTCCTTGTATACCGCAGGATTCAGTGGCATATTTTCCATCGCCCCGGGTCCGGTGACTCTGGAAAAATCCATGCATCCCGAATTTGCCGCTACCCACCTGCAACGGCTGATCACTCAGATTTGCAAGCTATTACAAGCTTTCAGGGTTTGATCTGATTCAAAATCAAATGACAGGCAGGAGTATATACCGATCCATGATCGAATCCCTGCAATTCATAAAGGGTGACTTTGTCGTTCCCCAAAGCTTTCAGTATAACTTCAAGGTGCAAATTTTCTTCGTAACGGGCTGTCATTTCCAACTGCCGGTCTCCGGTTATCATCACCAAAGGAGGTATCCCCTTACGTGCCCGATTAAGCGGTGCATAGCAATCGACAACAGGAATATCGAACGGGATATTCCGTTCCTTCCGAATCGTAAAATGAGTATTCGTCTGACCACTTACCGGGAAAAGTCCGGCCAAACGATCGGCATCTTCCCCGTACCGTGCCAGATAGGCTTTATCCAACCCCACCATCAGGGTGAGGTATCCTCCGGCAGAATGCCCGGCCACGTATACCCGGGTGGGATCTCCCCCATATTCCCCGATATGTTTCATCACCCAAGCCACAGCAGCTGCCGCATCGTCGATATAAGCCGGATGGGTAGCCCGGGGACTTAACCGGTAATTCACGCCCGCCACAGCTATTTTCCGTCCCTGAAAAACAGGCGGAATTTCCTTTCCCCCACCTTCCAATCCTCCCCCGTGAAACCAGACGATCGTGGCAAAACCTTTTTGCTGCTCCGGATAATACAAATCCAGTTTACAACGTTCTTTCCGGTAAGCATTCGTATCGGAAACAGGTACATAAGAAATATCCTTCAATGTTTTATACTGTGCCCACACGGGAAGACCGATCCATATAAATAAAAAAAACAGTATGCTATTTTTTTCACCTCTGTACTGATTTTACTTCGTAAAAAACGACCTTATTTCTTATCTCCGAATGCCAGATCACCGGCATCTCCCAACCCCGGATCGATATAGAATTTATCGGTCAAAGCCTCATCCAGAGCAGCTGTCCATAAAGTCAACGGCTCTCCTGCCAATTCTTTTTCCACATATTCCACACCTTGCCGGCTGGCAATGACTGAAGCGATATGCGTATGGGCAGGCAAACTCCCCTGTTTCAACAATTCCCGGTAAGTGATCACCAGGGATTTACCGGTTGCCAGCATCGGATCGACCAGTAAAAGTTGTTTTCCAGTCAAATCGGGGGTATAAACCGAATCGAACCGGATTTCGATTTGTCCCTCTACCCGGCTATAAGCCCGGCGGGCAGAAACAAAGGCACTTCCTGCATGATCGAAATAATTCAGAAATCCCTGATGAAAAGGCAAGCCGGCCCTCAACACTGTAGCGATAACCACTTCTTGCCGGGGCAACATCACCGAAATCGGATTGATCGGAGTCCGGATCGTCCGGGCACTATAATCGAACGTTTTACTGATTTCATAAGCCATCACTTCCCCCACCCGTTCCAGATTACGCCGGAATCGCATGCGGTCTTGCTGAATATCTACCGCTCTGATCTCAGACAAAAAAGTATTTAAAACAGAATTCCGGGTATCAATTACATTTACCATAATCTTTTCCTTGTATTTAGCACACAAAGAAAACAAAACTTACCCCAAGGAACAAAAAATGTCCGTTCTTTTTCAAGTACGGTAATAGAAAACAATAGAAGCCTTTTCTAAAGTATGTTTCCAAAGCTTAAATCCGACCTGTGCGGGAAGAGTATCTTTGGACATTTCCAGTGATTCGATATCCAAAGCATACAAGGTAATCATATAATTATGCCACCCATGCCCATGAGGAGGATTAGGCCCTCCATAACCATAAGTACCGTAATCATTCAAACTCTGTATTGCCGAAACCGGTGCTAAATGGCCGAATGTATTCCCGGCATCCGGACGCAGTTCACCGACACTAGCCGGAATATCGAACATCAGCCAATGCCAGAACCCACCTCCGGTAGGAGCATCTTTATCGTACATGGTAATGGCAAAACTACGTGTACCTTCGGGGGCATTCACCCAGGAAAGCTCGGGAGAGATATTCTGTCCGCCACAATCCGGATGTACCTGCCGTAACGCAGCCACACCCCCGGTATCGTTGCTACGTAAAGTAAAAGTTTCTATTTTCATGACTCTTCGTTTTTATTTTCTAAACGAAAAATCACGAAAAATGTTTATCGAAGTTGGGTTGAAAATTCTTTGATCCGTTGTTCGTCGGCTTTCCGGCATATCAGAATCACATTGTCCTGTTCGGCAACGATATAATCTTTCAATCCCTGAATCAATATTTTCTTATCAGCCGAAACATGCACGACACACCCTTCACTCTCCACCATACATACCTTGCCGCCGACAACCGCATTTCTTCCATCTCCTTTCGGTAATTGTTCGTACAAAGACCCCCAGGTTCCCAGATCAGACCATCCGAAAGCTGCGGGAAAAACATAAATATTGGAAGCATGCTCCATAATGGCGTAATCGACAGAAATATGCTTACATTCGGGGAATTTTGCATCGATTGCCTGCTGTTCGTCCGAAGAATAATAAATATCGTTCAAAGAATCGAATATAGCCGCTATTTCGGGTTCATTCCGGCGGAAAGCATTTTCAACCGTCCTCACATTCCACAGAAAAATTCCGGCATTCCAATAATATCCCCCTGCCGCCAGATAAGCTTCTGCCGTTTTCAAATCCGGTTTTTCTTTAAATCCTTCCACCTCCCTGATTACTTTTGCTCCGGATTCCGCACCGTCTTCTTCCTGTTTTACTTTTATATAACCATACCCGGTTTCCGGACGGGTCGGCCACATCCCTATAGTCAGAATCCGATCCTCGCTTTTCACAAAATCTATCCCTTCACGGATCACCCGTTTAAATTCAGGCACATCCATCACGATATGATCGGCCGCCGTGACAATCAAATTCGCTTGCGGATCTTTCTTTTTAATCTTCCAGGCTGCATAGGCAATACAAGGAGCCGTATTACGCATACAGGGCTCGAGCAATATATTGGAATCCGGGATTCCGGGTAATTGAGCTTTCACCAGCTCCCGATACCGGACAGAAGTAACGACCCATATATTTTCCACCGGACAAATCCCTTCAAAACGATCTGCCGTAAGCTGCAATAAAGTATATCCAGTCCCTAAAACATCGATAAATTGCTTCGGTCTCTCAGGAGTACTCATCGGCCAAAACCGACTTCCTACTCCACCGGCCATAATAATAATATGATTCATCGGATTCTCTATTTTAAGCTATTAATTGCGGTAAAGAAAAACTGAAAACAGAACCTAGATTTTCTTCGGATTCAAACCAAAGTTCTCCTCCGTTTTTACGGGCGAAATCCCGGCAAAGCAACAATCCTAATCCCGATCCCTCCTCACTATTGGTACCGTAAGTGGTAAAATGAGTACTATCTTTCAACAATTTATGCTGATCTTCTTTTTTTATCCCTTTACCTGAATCGGTCACCGATACGATCACTTTCCCATCCTCTGCCTTAATCCCGACCTTGATCTCCGAATCAGGATTACTGAATTTCACTGCATTAGATATTAAATTTCTCAAAATGGATTTGATCATTTCGATATCCACATAGACAAAAAAAGACTCATGATCCGTGCGGATCAATTTGATATGTTTCACTTCGGCGACAGAGTTCATCACTTCCACCACCCCATCCGCCAGTCCACTGATATCCAATTTCTGCGGAATAACCGTCAATTTACCCAATTGACTTTTCGTCCATTTCAACAGATTATCCAGTAAGCTGAATACTTCTTCCGAAGTCTTGTTACTCATTTCAAGCATATCGAAAATATCCGGATCGATCTTATCTTTCTCCACGCTCATCATAATGGTATTCAATAACATCTTCATAGAAGCCATCGGAGAGCGCAAATCATGAGCAATCACCGAATACATTTTATCTCTCCCGGCAATGGTTTTCCTCAGCTCTTCATTTTTTTCCTCTATAATCCGCCGGGCAGCCACCAACGACAATTGGTGTTTTATTCTGACCATCAATTCTTCTTTCCGGAAAGGTTTGGATATAAAATCGCCCACTCCCAGTTTGAAGCCATTGACAATGCTTTGGGTGTCATCTAAAGCTGTCAGGAAAATAATAGGAATCTCACAGCGGAACTCTTCCGATTTCAGGCGTTCAGCCACCTCGAATCCATCCATTCCGGGCATCATAACATCCAGCAATATCAAGTCGGGATTTTCATTCCGAATCACTTCCAAAGCCTCCTGCCCGTTATTCGCCACCAGAATGCCGTACCCTTCCTTACCAAGCAAAGCTTTTAACAAAAGTACATTGGTTTGAACATCATCAACTACAAGTAACTTAAATTCTGCCGGATTTATCTGCATAATTTATTTTGTTTATACAACTTTTAAATTTTGTCCAAAATTACAAATATTCCCGATTTTTCTCTCCATTCAGGAAATTGTTTTTCTATTCAACCCGAATATACAACAATCTTGTCAAAATTTATAACTGAAAAAAAAGAGAATTGTCAATCCTGCACCCTATCTTTGTATCAGTGAAGATAGGGCTTCACAAGTGAAGTGCACCCTAAAAGTTGGACACAAAATTTTTAGGATTTATTTTATATCCCATTTATTTTCTCTGAAACAGATGAAGACTTCGAACAGATGCCCTATATTCTAAAAGCCCCCACTGACGAACCACCGGTCAATATTCAGCACATTACCAATTTTTGTCAAAATCTGAATATCTCTCCTTCGGAAATCCGGAATTCCGTCCGTCATCTCTCCTAGAAAACCCAATGCAGAAAAAATTGAAATGGTTTATCGTACTGAGCGAAAAAGATAAAATCAAATGGACAGAACTAAACAACGTTTCAGTCATCTACAACCCTTTATCGTCCTGACTTCGTCAATGCGTTCCCAAAATCAGGAGACACTCTCGGGCTGGTTACAAAGTGTCTTGATTGCAAGATGTTTCTCAGTCAAGAAGAGAGTCTTCGTAAAGCAGCTGCCATTCTCTGGCATCTTTATTCTAATTGTTGTAATGGTTTTTGCCGCATCAAGCACATGATCAACACTCATCGCAATCTTGTTAAAGCCAACAAGTCTCTCCAATTCCTTGTATATTTTGCAGACGATGAAGCAGGTGCATACATGTGCCTCAATCCTTCTTTCTGTAAAGTGAAACATGGGGTACATTTCCAATGTCCCTTTTGAAATTCTGAAAACACGTTCCACACCCATAATCCGTGATATTCAGCGATAACACGTTCAGCGTCAATATCTGTATTGGTAATGTATCCTTTCAGATTAGTCATTCTCCATTACGCTTGTATTCGCAACAGGACTTATCCTTTCTCTCTAATGAAAGAATCCTTGTTTAATGGGAACTCTTTCGCTCCTGATGCGTACGCCAAGGATATACTTATAGCCAGCTTGCCGCAACAGAGCCACATTACTTTTGTTCATCAGACCGGAATCTGCTATGATATCTAATCCCAAGGGACTATCTAACAATAAAATGTTATTCAGTCCCTTGGTCTTATAAAGATTAGATTTACAGATCTCTAGTGATTTCATCTATTTGTTATAGCCCTTATCTCTTTAATGATTTGAGTATTTTCATACATTGGGGATTTGATGGACGAGGCATATTTAAATTGATGATTTTTCCCTCTTTATCTAGTAAAATATATCTAGGAATAGTTGCAACGTCATAACTGTGCATGAAAGAAATCCATTTCCGGTCCATTATCAGTTGAGTGCCTTTTAAAGCTTTCTCTTCAATAAATTTAATCCATTCGTCTTTGTCCAAGTCTGTTGCGATGCCAATAAATGCAATGTTTTTCTTTTTAAGTTTTTCTTGAATTTCTTCTAAGTAAGGAATCTCTTCTTTACATGGAAAACAGTGTGTAGCCCAAATATCAATGAATACGTATTGTCCTTTAAAATCTTTTAAAGAATACATTTTTCCATTTTTGTCGGCAAATTGGAAATCCGGTGATTGTTCGCCGACTTTTGCCGGTTTTACCCCATCTGCAAATACGCTTAGACAAATCAATATGCCTAAACTGCTAAATACATACTTTAATTTCATATTCTTTTATTATTTATTTGATTACTTGATCATATTCATTGGTTTTGATGTCATAGAAACCTGTGTTTGTAAAGTCTCCAAGTAAGTATTTGGCAAAATGAGAACGTAACTTATGTTCAAAATACCACTCTGAAACACCATCATATGTATGCCGTCCGCGAGGTAAAAATACAAGTTCAAAATCTTTACCATGGTTTATCAGAGCATCTGCCATACGGATTGTTTGTGCTGGATGTACATTCCCGTCCATATTTCCAACAATCAGCATCAGATGGCCTTTGAGATTCTTTGCTAATTCCATGTTTGTTGGCAAATTTGTTGTGTAAACAGTTTTTGTTTTTGTTACTACAGAATCTTTGCCATTGGCTGTTTTTATCGAATCTTGTGTCTTAACGATTTGTTCATCAATAGCGTAATGGCTTTCTACAAAGAATTGGCTATAAATATTATTATCATGATTGCCTGCCGATGATACACATGCTTTATAAAAATCAGGGTAAGTACAAATTGCAGCCGTTGACATCATTCCTCCTCCAGAGTGCCCGTATATACCAACTTTGTTTCCATCGATGTATGGGTGACGTTTTATTAGTTGCTCTAATCCACATTTATCGTCAGCCAGCGCATGATCTCTAATGTTGTTGTATCCAAATGAATGATAAGCTCTTCCTCGGAATGGAATGCCTCCTCGGTGATTGAAGGCAACAACGATACAACCAATTTGAGCTAATGCTTCATTAGTTGAGCCTACTCCAAATATTAGTGGAACGTTGTCGGTTTGTGGGCCAGGATATACACATGAAATAATGGGATATTTTTTAGTAGAATCAAAATCAAAAGGTTTCCACATTACGCCATATAAATCTGTCTCTCCATCTGCTGATTTGACAGAGAATGTTTCAGGCATTTTCCAACCTTTTTTATATAAATCATCTAAGTTGACTTCACCTAGCGAAGCGATTAGTTTTCCTCGAATATCTCTAACTGAAAACCGACATGGCAGATCCGGGCGTGAATAAGCGTCGATGATGTAACGTTTACTCGGAGAAAAAATGACTTCATGCGTAGCTTCTTCAGGTGTTAATATTGTTACCTTGCTTTTCTCATCAATGTTTGCTTTGCAAATTTTCGCATAGCTGGGATTTTCATCAGGTGCAATACCATAAGCCTGAAAGAAAATGGTACGATTTTTTTCATCTATTTCCACAATTTTTCCGGCTGTCCATTCGCCTGAAGTAATTGCATTCTTTAAATTGCCTTCACGGTCATAATGGTAAAAATGTCCATATCCAGAACGTTCTGACCACCAAATAATATCATTGTAATTGTTTATAAAATGTATTGACGCTAATTCAATTCCAATATACGGGTCGCCTTCTTCATGTATGATGACTTTTACATCTCCTGTCTTCAAATTAACATCACATACTTCTAGTATATTGTTTCTTCTGGTTCTACGCTCCAAAAAGAGTTTGTTATTTTTAGTATCTGAATGGAGAACTCTGGTTAATTGGTCTTGCCATTTGTCAATCTTGATTTTTTTCTGGGTTTTGGTTTCCACATCAAATAATGAAATCTCATCATACAAGACAATGGAGTCGCCGGCCAATACTGCTTGTGTGTTGTAGGCCAGGGGACGTCCTTTCAGGTAATTCATGTTTGATATTTCAGCAACTTTATGAGAATTCTGACGGAAAAGATAGAAGTTTTTTGAATCTTCAAACCAAACCGGAGCTAATGGAACTTCTTCTTTGACGTCTCCCCAGCCTGTCATATAGCTGAATTCAAGAGTTCCGTCAAAAGTTAGTTGTACAACTGTGGAATCCTCTAGATTGCGGATGTAGGCATTGTGGTTTTTCCCGAATACCTGATATTTCCCATCGGGGGACATTCCCGAATCAAAGAAACCGTGTATAGGTGGCATATCAGATTCCGAAGGCAGGTTTGTATAACCTAATTTTTTAGTGATGCGGTTATAGTTGAAGATGACTCTGCCGTCTCGCCATGATAATATTCTCCCTCCTTTTTTGAAATGGATTTTCCATAAACCTAATTTTTTAGGGTTATATTTTCTTCCTGTCGCTTTTTCCATTTCAGTGGCTAAGTAGACCGGATCAATGAATTCTTCAACTTTTTTGTTTTTTAAGTCGACATAGAAATATTTTTCACCATCATTGGTTTGCAGACTGTACCAGAAATCATCACTGCCTTCTGTGAAGAATGGCGTTAAACGGTCATATTTCCAAGGTAGTGAAAATGCTTTCGTTTCTTCAGCACGCTTATAATTTGCATTTTGAGCTGTTGTTCTTCCTAGGAAGCAGCTTATTAAAAGTATTCCAATGATTATTTTCATATAAACTGGTTTATGATGTTATTGTTTGAATAATTTTAGTATTTCTTCGCGTAAAATTTTAATATCAGTAGTGGTTACAACTATTTGATTATCTGTATTAAGAAGTACTATATGTGGTATTCCATGAATTCCATATAATTGATTTAATGGATTGTCAGGTTTGAAACCATCTAATTTAGAGCCTTGAAACCATGGAATATTTTCCTCTTCAATCGCTTTAATCCAAGCTTCTTTTTTGTCATCTAATGATATTCCAATGATTTCAAGCCCTTGCTCATGGAATTCGTTATAGAGTTTTACTAACTGAGGGGTCAATGCTCTGCAAGGAGCGCACCAGGAGGCCCAAAAATCAATGATTTTAGCTTTTGCTTTGATGGAATGGAGGTTAAATGATTTACCGTCTGGAGTTTGTACTGTAAAATCTGGAGCAATTTGTCCAGGAGCCAATGTTTGCATTTTTTTGATTTGTGTCTTTATTTGCTGACCTAAAAGGCTATTTTGTAATTCAGCAGGGAATAATTCATATCTTTCAGTTAGTTCTTTTAAATTCATCCGATCAGCATTCTGTGCGATATGGTTAAGAGCTACGTAAGTGGTTGCATTTTTTTGTAAAAAAGCTTCTTTTTGTTTTTCAATAGTTTGTTGAATGGAATCTAAGAATGTATTTAATTCTTGAAAACGTGTGCTTTGCGGATTGTTAGCTTCTTTGATGTATTCGTCCCGAATGCTGTCAATTGCTTGAGATAAATTTTGATCTATTAAAAATAAACCGTGTGCAATTTTTTGACTTTCTCCTCCTCCTATTATCTCACTCATTTCTAAATTTTGAGGATTTAATCGTACGGTGTAGTCTGTGTTTTCCAAATAGATTGGAGCATGTCCTATACCCTTCCCCGGAATTTGCAAGGTAGCAATTGTCAAATTAGATACTTTACCTTTTAGTTCGAATTTTTCTTCTTTGATTTCTGCCTTGGCCAACGTGTCTGCTTTTTTGTCAAGATAGGAAATGATACAAACCATTCCTTGTCCGATACCGGTTGCAGTGCCTTGTATCTTGTATTCGCCAGGTGTTGAACAATTACTTAGACCTACTCCTATGAAAATGATTCCTAATCGGATGAATTTAAATAGTTCCATGTTATATCAATTTTGTTGTATTATATTTATTGGTTTAAGATTTCAGCATATTTGGTTAGATCAATGTTATAGGTGTTTTTCATGTATTCTATAACCAAATTATATTTATCGATGATAATTTTATTGCCGGCCTGTTTGATAGGATCTTCTATATCTAGGGGATATTTCTCGTTGATCTGCTCCGATGAATAGGTCATAGCTGTTCTGATCATATTCATAAAATCTTCCAATACACGTTCTTCAATGCTGGCAGCTACCGGACCAGGATTACGATCTAACTCTACACCATAACTGATTGTAACAATCCATGGCATCCAAGTAGGGGCACCGTATGTAGGTTCTCCGTTTTTGTTTGTGATAGGCTTGAAGTCTTCTCCTAATTGTACGGCAAATCCTCTACTTTGATAGGCATTATACTCGTCTTTGTCGCATTCGTCAATATTCCAGTTGTCGTAATATCCTTTATCCGGCATATAGGGATTTTCTTCTTTCCACTGTTCATAGCTGAGATAACGTCTCCCAATTTCTGTTTCATAATCGCTCATTTCAGCGAATCCGGGAGCTATTTTGTATTCTTTTGTTTCAAAACGTACTTTTAAACTGGGATAGCTGAATGCACAAGCAACACTATGAATAATTTCTGGTGTCAGACCGGCAGCCAATTCTTCACTGGTAAAGCTTAGACTCCAATAGTCCAAACCGTCTTTTTTAAACTGAATATGCCGTTTTTGATAGGTCTGTGATTGAGGATTTCCGTCATTTAAGTCATTTACCAAATAGAGATAATATGGCAATTGTTTTTTATCTTCCTCTTTGGTTTTGTCCAAACTGCCCAATAGCCATTCTTGTACCAAATCCAAATATATTTGAATATCTTCAGAACTTGGTTCGGAACATACATAAATCGGATCTGTGTAATAGGGTATCGTCCACATTCTGTTCAGGTGTGTGCTGTCGACATTTTTATAGATGATATACATACCCCAATCTTTTGCAATTTGCTCAATTTCTTTGTCCCAAAGAGCATTTCCCTGAGGAAAATCAAATTGGAGGAAGTTAACTTTTTCAATAGGACCGATGTTATCATTGTCGACGCAAGAAACAGACCCAAACAGGATAAGCGTCCATATGAATATTTTGAATTTTTTCAGCATATCTTTTTATTTGAATATTAAACATTATTTTCTAGGTTCATTTTGTACCAAACTTGAATTATGTTCAAAAGCCTCATTCGGTAATTGAAGTGTAAATCCCGGGTCATTTTTTTCTAGGATATATTCAATGGGTTCGCCTGATGTATCATACCATGTATGTTTTATTTCTTCCATTCCATAACGGCGTAAGTCAAACCACCGGTGGTTTTCAAAGCATAACTCTCTGCGTCGTTCGTCACGAATGAATGATACCAGTTGTTCTCCCTCGCTAATCGTGGTTGGTTTGTAGGTTGTCTGTGAAAAACGTTTAATGCGTAACGCATCAATTAATGTCTGTGCTTTGGTTCGATATTCACTTTGATTATTTTCTTTGTAAAGCATGGCTGCAGCTTCAGCAGCATTCAGATAAGCCTCTGTTACTTTAAATGCAGTACCCCACACTCCCCGTTCATATCTGTATTCTATTTTGTATCGACGTTGAACGTCGTATTTACTTGTCGGTTGACGATATACAGGAGTGCCGTTGTAATCGATTTCTTCCCAAATTAAATAATGAGTTTTCCGCAAATCGTTTTTATCAAATGTATTGATGAGACTTTCCGATGCAATGACAGGTACATAACTCTTGTAATTTATTTGACCAGGCTTCGATTCTTCTACGCATGTGATTCTTGTAAGCGGAAGTTCGCAAACATCTGCCTGATTGCCAAATAAGAATATTACCTCCGGATTGCTCCATGTATAATAATTCATATAAGCAGGAGAATTGTATGGGTTGGGTTCTGCAATTGTATTTAAATCTAAGATATCATAATCATATTGGTTGATGACTTCTTCTGCATAAGTTACTGACTTTTCCCATTCTTCCATATATAGGTAAGTACGGGAAAGTAGTAGTTGGGTGCAGGGTAAATTTATTCGGTTGTTCCGTAAATTTTGTTCTGAAGCCGGTAAAGATTTGAAGAGAGATTCTGCTTCAAGCAAATCTTTGATGATTTGTTCATAGACTTCTTTTACTGTATTACGAGGCATACCGCTGGTTCCCATCTCGGAAGTTAGTTTTAGAGGTACACCTAAAGCATTTTTGTCTGCAGAGTAGGGCTTTCCATATAGATTCACCAAATGCAAATAAAAATATCCTCGTAGTGCAAGTGCTTGAGCCATTACTTTATTCTTGGCCTGTTCACTGCCTTGTACATCGTCCATGTAGTCAAGTACAGAATTGCAGCCTAAGATTTTTTTGTATACTTCAGCGTAGGTATTATAGTTGCTAAATTGGTCTTTCATGTCTTTTGACCATGAGTAAGCCAAACGGATTTGTTTTACTTTCCCTTCTTCTGAGCTTTCTGCCTTCCAGTTAGGACGTATGCTTACATCATCGTCAAAAACACCTAAAACACTGAAAAATCTTCCGTCATTTAGGCCTGGCCCCATATAGGCTTCTCCTAATAATAATTCATCCAATGATTGAATCAGCTGAGGTACGAACTCGCTTTGTGACTTTGGTTCCAAAAAACTATTGCACGAAGTGATGAATACCACTAAAAGCAAGAATGTATATTTGATTATTTTATTCATAGTTCTTTATTTTAAAATCCGACAGTTATACCGAAAGAATATGTTTTAGGCTGTACGCTATCTCCTAATTCTGGATCGAAACCGTGGAATTTTTTATCAGCTACAACAAAAACGTTATTCATGATAGCATTGATTGAGAGACTTTTCACTCTCATCTTTGTACAAATTTTGTCATTTGCAGTCCAAGTTAAAGATATTTGTTGGCAGCGTAAGAAATCAGCTTTGGCTACCATGATATCTGATTCTCCCCACATCTGGTACATGTTGTATGTCCTATCGTCTTGTAATCTCCAATAATTGGCAATCCGACCGGTGTACACTCCCGGAATGTAAGTGTATGCTTCATCTCCCGGTTTTTTCCACCGATTAATCAAGTCTTTACTTAGGTTCACATTGGACAATGGAATGTTTCCTAAATTGGGATAAGGATTAGGTAGCCTTTTTTTGGCTCCCAATAATAAAGAAAAATTAGCTCCGAAGGTTAAACCTTTCCACCTGAGACGGGTTGTGAGTCCTCCTGTGAAATCCGGTTCCATTTTTCCTGAATACACAAGCATGTCCGTGTATTCATTTACTCCTTTCAACAAGGGGGCTCCGTCTTCGCCTTTTAAAATGTTGCCTTGGGCATCTTCTTGGAATAGACGATTAAATTCGGGGCTACCATCTACAGAGCTTAGTCTCTTGAAATCGTATGACCAAAAGCTAGAGAGAGCAAACCCTTCTTTCAGTACCTTGTCTGAGGAACCGGAAATGTAGTCTTGTAGACTGATTTCGCTGATGGATTGAGTCTTAGCTTTATTCCAGTTCTTCGATGAGTTAAATCCAATTGTCCAGGCCCAGTCTTTGGTACGGATAGGTGTGATATTTAAAGTGTATTCGACACCGGAATTGACAACGCGTCCTCCGTTAACTTCAGTTCCTACACGCCCATATTCGAGTGCAATAGATTGGTTTACAATATTGTTCGATTTCTTTGTATAGTATTCAATATTCATGGAAATCCATCGAATTACCTGAATGTCCAAACCAAAGTTCCAGGTTTTAGTACGTTCCCAACTTAGGTGGGGATTAGGTATACGTGAAATTTTAGACATATAGTCACCATAATATGGTTTGATTTCATCCATTCTCAGTATCAATTCCGGACTGATAGAGTTTACAGCATTCCCTTGAATTCCATATGATGCTCGTAAATTGAACTGATTTATGATGTTTGAAATGTTTTGTAACCATGGTTCCTGTGCTACATTCCATGATGCTCCGAAAGAATAGGTCGGGTCAAAGCGTTTATTTTGGTCTTGACCGAAGCGGTTTGAAGCGTCATTACGCATACTTGCGTTTATTACATAACGATTTTTGAATGAATAAGCTAAGGTGGCAAATATTGAGAATTGATTTGCTGTTAATGTATTACGCAACCACCCGTTCCCATTATATAATTCTTCAAATAATCCTAAGCCTGGTGCTGGTCTGTTACCGATAGGGACTAGTTCATTTAAGGGTGTCGGTTTTACAACGCTTTCCCCTCTTTCTTTTACATAACCAAACATTTTCTGTGATTTGTTTGCTGTTTTGGTTGAGGTGACTTCGGTACCGATTAAAACATTTAGACGATGGTCTTCTTGGAATGTTTTGGAGAATGTGATTTTATTTTGAATATTCCATCCCTGTACATCTGAACTTCCATTATATAATTCGCCTCCGGATGGGAGTATCGCAGCCTTGTATTTCTCGGAACCATAGGCTTCAGATCCGAAATCATAACCTCGGAAGGTCGAAGCTATATAGTAAGTTTGTTCTCCAGCATAGGCTTCTGATGTTCCGATGTTATTATTGATCCCTCCTACAAATTCATATTTTAACCACGGAAGAATATCCCATGAAAAATTTATATTTCCATTTATTTGAGATGATTTGTTTAGAGAGTAACTATGGTCTATCTCATTCAAAATGTTGTATCCTAAAATTACAGGATTTTCATTATAAGCATAATTGGTTCTGATTCCCTGAAAATGTCTGCTTCCATCTTCATTATAAGCCAATACAGATCGGCTTGTTTCTGTTGCGTATTCCAACGGACTTACGTTTGCAGCATATCCCCAGGTTTTATTAATGCTTCCTACTAAGCTTAAGTCTACATGCACCTTGGGATGTAGTCGGATTCCTAAATTTACTCGTCCGCTTAGGTTTTGAGCATCATTATTTATTTCTATTCCAGATTGATCGCTATAACCCAAAGATACGTTATAAATGACTTTTTCACTGCCTCCTGAAACACTTAGATTATGGTTATGGCTAAATGAATTGCGTGTTAGGATGTCAAACCAATCAGTATTGGTGCGCTCCAATCTGTGTATTGCATTCTCTGCTTCTTGTGGGGTAATTTGTTTGTTATAGAACATGCTCATGATACCTTCGTAGGTGTTTAATGAGGCAATAGGGGCTTCATTATAGATGGCTCCTGCGGCAAAGGCTTCACGGCTGAATTGAATACGCTCTTGTGAATTCATAAGGTTAAACAATCCATAGTGGGGACGAGAACGGAAAGAAAATGTTCCATTATAGTTTACTGTCATTCCTTCTTGTTTACCACGTTTGGTAGTAATAACAATGACACCATTGGCAGCTTTTGAACCGTAAATGGCTGTTGCTGATGCGTCTTTTAAAACTGTCACTGTTTCTATGTCTGCCGGATTTAGCCAAGATATTTGATTCCCCAGGATATTTTTTAAATCATCAACCATTAAATCGTTTTGGTTTAATGGAATGGGGTCTGGTTGGATCACTCCATCTACTACCCATAAAGGGTCTTGGTTGCCTAGAATGGTAGATGTCCCTCGGATTCGAATTTTTGGGGAAGTGCCGACGCGTGAGCTTGTGTTCATTACCATCATTCCGGCAACCCGACCTTGTAACATTTGGTCTATCGATGTATAAACCGGCATCATGATGTCAGAGGCTTTAACGGTGCTTACAGAACCGACAACATCACTTTTTCTGAGTGTTTGGTAACCTGTTACGACTACTTCATCCATGGTCTCTGCTGATTCTTTCAAAATGACATTGATGTTTTCTTGGCCTGTGTAGGCAACTTTGTAAGGAGCCATGCCGATGAAGGAATATATAATGTTTATCTTGTCTATATCGGGGATAGTAAAGACATAGTTACCGTTGCTGTCTGTTGTGGTGCCGATACATGTTCCTTCGATAAGAATCGTTACTCCTGCAAGAGGTTCACTTTTAGTGTCAGTTACCCGTCCTCTGATTTTGGTGACAGAGGTTTGAGACTGTTTTTTAATGAATATTATTTTATCCTCTATTAAATAAGTTAGATTATGTCCTTTTAAAACAATATCCAAAATTTCTTGTACGGATACGCCTTCTCTCTGCACGGAGATGTTTTTTATGGCTGCAACATCTTGATTGGAATACATGAATCTGTATGCGCTTTGTTTTTGAATGTTCTCAAAAACATTTACGAGAGTCCCATTTTTTATGTCAATATTTAATTGTGCTTTGTATTGGGCTATTGAGAAGCCAGGTAAAAGCAAGAAAAATAAAAACATAAATAAAACTACATCTCCATTTTTCTTTTTAGGAGGTAGGAAAAAATCATTTTCTTTCATAGCTTTGTAAAACAGTTTTAATTAAACAATATCTACTTTTGTTAGTTATTGGTGCAGAGATTGTTACCAGCAATCTCTGCCTTTTTTATATTCTTTGATGGTTACAGTATTATTTCTGATTTCAAATTTCACTTTTTCTAATATTTCAAATTTACTCAGTAATTCTTCTATATTTTTATATCTGATTAATTCTCCTGTAAATTGGATTTGTTCTAATTTTGATGATGTGTAAAATATATTTATATCATACCAGCGTGCCAAGGTTTTCATGATATTCCCTAATGGTTCGTTGATGAAAATATATTTCCCATTTCTCCATGCGGTGTATGAACAGGTATTAACTTTATTGACCGTAATTTCATTATCATGAAGTTTTGCCTGTTCTCCAGGCTTTAAGGTTACAGATGAAGTTGCTGTATGGATATTGACCTGCCCTTCTTCCAGAGTTGTGAGGGCATAATCCTCGTCTTTGTATACTCTGACTCCAAAAGAGGTTCCTAATACTTGAATCTGTAAATTTTTTGCCTCTACAAAAAAAGGTTTGTTAGGATTATGAGCAACTTCAAAATAGGCTTCTCCGGTTAAATATACGCGCCGTTCTTCCCCTACAAATTCGGAGGCATATTTTAATTCACTCTCGGAATTTAGCCATACTTTTGTTCCATCTGATAGGCAGACAAAGAATTCTCCTCCTCTGGGAATGTTTAATTTATGTATCTCGTTGTCGGTTGCTTGTGCTGTTTTTTTATATTGTAATGTGTTGTGTTGAATAAAAACGTTAGAGTCAATTTTATGTATATTTATATTGGAATCTCTTTCAATGTAAATGGTTTTGTCTTTACCAATGGTTAAAATAGCTCTGGAACTACCTGGAGCAATCGATGAGTATTCTGTTGGGGTAGTTCCTTGATTCTGAAATTGGATAATTTCCCATATTGCAAATATGAAGGGAAGCAGGATAGCAGCATAGGATAAACGTTTGATAATTCTTTTACGTTTTTCTTGTTTGATTTTTTGCTCTAACAAAAGGAATTTTGGAGTAAAATCGTACTCTTCGTATTGCTGGCGGAATTGTTCAAAGCCATCTGCCTGGCTGATTTTTTGAAAAAGTTCTTCGTTTTCAGTTTTCTCTTGTCGCCAAGCTAACAATTCCTCTGTTTCTTGCGCACTGATGTTTTGAGTTTTGTGTGCAAGAAGCAATTTTGAGATTTTTAGGTATATTTCCACTTTCTTATTTTTTTATAAAGACACTGCCAAACAAAAAAGTGGGTATCCTATATATAAAAAAAATTATAGAAAGATTCCGATAATATTGAATAATAATTTGTAACGTTCTCTTAGTATATGTTTGGCTTTTTTCCGTTGAGTCTTAACAGTCTCAATGGACAGGTGCATGGATTTGGCTATTGTTTCTGAAGTTTCTCCTTGCAGGACTCTCTCAAAGATGACTCTGCATTGTGGTGGTAGTTCATCTAGAAGTTGATATAATTCTCGGTACACTTCGTTTTCGATAACGTCGTTAATAAATGTAGTGTCATTATTATAAATTTCGTCACAGTAATAACTTTCACGGAGTTTTCGTCTTTTTTCATCACGAATGTAATTCAGACAACTATTTTTAACAGAAGAATATAAGTATGATTGTAGTGTAAGAATATTATGGAATATCTGGCGTTCTTCGTACAGCTTATAGAATATTTCTTGTACAATATCTTCTGCTGCCTCCTTCCCAATGGAAAATTTCTGAGCGAAGAGGCACAAAGCAACGAAGAATTTTTTGTACAATATGAAAAAAGCTTCTTTTTTACCTTTGGATAAAGCGTTAATATCTAATTCAAATAGTTCCATGAATCAAACGTTTTAATAGCGCTTTAAAAGTAGTAAAAAAAAATGCATTTTTGCCTTTGATTGTTGTGACAGTAGTATGTCCGACAGCTGGATCATGCGCAACACAGGCATGGACAAGAACGAGTTACTCCGTTTCAAGCAAATCTCAGGTCTGGCTGAATTGTTTCGCGACAGGAGTTTCGGGCTCTCAGACGAGTGGTTGGAGGAATAAGACGGTCTGTCCTGGTATCCGTAACAAATATACATGGTGTTTATACTTGCAAATCATTATTCGTAGGTATTGCGAGTGATGATTAAAACCGTTAGTTTTGCAAATTAATGGATCGTACAAAAAAAGCAGAAACAGCGGGCTATCATAGCAGTCTCCGCTTCCTTTCAGAAAACGCTCCTTTCAAGGGGGAATCTCCACACTTTACGGAAGCAACGGGCGTCGCCAGAACAAGTTCTACGTTCAGAAAAACGGTGAATACAAAAATGGGAACAACTTCATCCCGGAAAACGTGAGACCGACCTTTGACGGAAAACCGGAAGCTGATGTGAACCTAATCGGAGAGAATAGCCTGGATGAAGACAGCAACCGCTTTTCATATTTGGCAGGTTGAAAAAAAATCCTATTTTTACAAGACGTATTTTAAATACAGGATATAATGATTTTCCAACCAAACCGATTGCAGCAGAAAAACTTCGCTCAACTTAAAAATACATCTGAATATGCGAAAATGGTATCTGGGTTTTCTATTACTCCTGTCTGTCTCAGCAAATATTTATGCCAATCCTGCCAACGAAGAAATAAAAATCAGGATCACAGACGAGAACCAAAAACCCATTTTTGGAGTATACTTTATTTTAAAAAAACAATTTACACTTTTAGCTACTTCCGATATGGAAGGGGAAGGAACTTTCCCGGTCAATTCTTTACAACCTTCCGATACCATTGTATTCCAAGGCATAGGATATGCAACGGTCCAATACAGTTTACAGGAACTGAAAAGGCATCCGGCCTTCACTATGCAGGAGCTGCAATACAACCTACAGGAGGCGACAGCCACGGGCATATCTCCGAAAGAAATCTTAAAGAAAGCCATCGAAAAATTACAAAAAATAAAAGCAGGACGTTTACCCGTTTGCCGTTATTACGGACCGGCACAATATGAAAAGATCACCGTCTGCCGGGATACGACAGTCGAATACCGGAGAGAATTCGGTTTTTACTTCACTTCAGGCAACATAAAAGCTAAAAATACCTGGGATGAAACTTACCGTTCTTATCTGGTACCCCAGTATATCGCCCGTAGTCTTAATCTGACCAATAACGGAAGCGATACCCTGTCACCGATGTTTCTGACTTACGAAGATATCCGGTTCGATGTAGGTACCCGGAAAATTTTCACCCTTCTCCGGGCGATCCAACTCTTCGGTCCCCTTTTCGACGGAATCGACTCTTACGATATCCGGGCCATAGACACCGAAGATCCGGATTATACCTTTACCTTCCAGACCCGCCGTTCGGCCTATCCCGAACGTACCCGGATTTCATGTAAAGGTACGCTGATTATCGACAGAGAAAACTATTATGTAAAAAACATGACCTTCGATTATATCGATTATCAACTATTAAGACAAACTTTATTAACCAACCGGAGAAAAACCAGTTCACCTTTTTCGACCCATGCCCAACTCACCTTCGTTTATGATAGTTGCGGACAAAACTATATCTCTTCCTGCCATCAACAAACCACCTGGAAATACAACCTGGGAAAAGATTTTATCCTGATCGAACAACCTTCCCGGCACCAACCCGGTATCAATCGCCTGATCGAAAAGGAAGCTTTCCACCTGTTCGGCCAGAATAAGATAAAAACAGCCTATCAGACAGACCCTGTCCTGGTCAAAATTCATTTAGCTCAACGCTATCCGACCGGAAAATATGATTCCGCCTTTTTTCACCGCCTGCCTCCCCTTCTGGATTCCCGGAAAGCAGTCGGTGACCTGAATCACTATATGCAGCTGGAAACGCAATTCAGGATGAACGATGGGAAAACCTATTATCCGGATAATTATATACTTACAAATAAAATCGACAAACTCGGACAAAAAAACTATCGTCAGAATCTGGAAAAAGCCCGCAAAGAATTGTTTTTACTCTTCGGTGACAGTAAAAAATATCCCTGCCCGGGTATTCCCAGTCCTTAAAAAAATGAACCTCCGTCCGGATCGGTACCGACAACGAAGGTTCACTATCCTGACTTCGTCACTCAAAAAATGTTCATTTTATAATTGATTGATAAACAATATTTTGTATTTTTTCATGCCCTTATTTTGGGGTACGCAAAAGTTTTTTTAACTATGTTTGTCAAAAGAAAGAAGAATCGGTCTGGAACAACAATACTTGTTGTTCCAGAGAAAACAAAGGGCATTTACAAAGAGTTAATTACTATTGGTGTGGCCAAAGATTCAAACGAAATAGATAGTCTCGTAAATGCAGGTCATGAATGGATTTCAAAAGAAGAATCCCGGCGCCATCCACAACTCGATTTGTATGGTGAGGAGCGTGAAGCGTGTGACCGTGAGCGAGAAGAAGTCCGCCGTGTTCTGTCCAATGTCAGCAACATCCTTCTCAACGGATGCGACTTGATATTAGACCGCACGTTTGACAGGATTGGTTTCAATCGTATTGACGATGATGTATTCCGCAAGCTTGTAAAGGCTCGTTTGGCATATCCAACAAGTAAGGCTGCTACGGTGGAATATCTGAAAAACCACTTTGACGAAGATGTGGATCTCTCAGAAATCTATCGCTATCTTGACAAGCTTAGCGACCATCAGCACGAAATAGTACAGGATATAAGCGTGCGCCATACGGCGAAACTGTTCGGTGGAAATATCGGTGTGCTGTTCTATGATGTCACCACACTTTACTTTGAAGCGGATTATGAGGACGAATTACGTAAGGCAGGCTTCTCGAAAGAGGGACGTCACAGTAATCCTCAGATCATACTCGGCCTGCTTGTAAGTTTGGGCGGTTATCCGCTTGCATATTGCATCCATGAGGGCAACAAATATGAAGGCCACACGATGCTGCCGACGATAAATGAGTTTGTTAGTAAATACGGTTTGGAAAACTTCGTTGTGGTGGCTGATTCCGGTCTGATGAACAATGCCAGTATATCGGAACTTGAGACGCACGGTTACAAGTATATAATAGGTGCGAAGATAAAGAATGAAAGTCAGGAAGTCAAGAACTGGATACTGGAACAGCCCAAGCGCGACTGCCAGATGGTTGAATATGACAAAGAAGGCGGACGTCGTCTCTTGATCGGCTATACAGATGACCGTGCAAAGAAAGATGCCTATAACCGGGAGAAGGGAATACGCAGGTTGGAAAAGGCTTACAAGCATGGTGCGCTCACGAAAGGTAACATCAACAAAAGAGGTTACAATAAGTTTTTATCCATGGATGGTGAAGTGAAAGTAGCCATCAACTATGACCGTATTGCCGACGACTCCAAATGGGACGGTCTAAAAGGATATCTCACCAATACTAACATACCAATACAAGATGTTTATGCTGCATACCACAACCTTTGGCACGTAGAACGTGCCTTTCGTATAGCCAAATCAAAGATAGAGATACGCCCCATGTTTCATTTTACACGCAAACGCATCGAGGCTCATATATGCATCTGCTTTGTGGCTTTGAAAGTATACAAGGAATTGGAGCGTATGCTGAAAGTCTCAGAGATTAAGATGAGCGTAGACAAGGTGCTTGCATTGGCTAAGACAATCACAACCATACAAATCAAACTACCTCTGAACAAGGAGGTTTATACGCAAACCATGCTGATGGCAAGGCATCAGAAAATAGCTAAACTCTTTGACGAAGAATTTTGGGGTACGCAATGACGAAGTCAGGA
>NZ_CFKYFN010000104.1:0-1264 GCF_985060555.1 Odoribacter sp.
CCCATTTTAGGGTGACACAAATTTACAAAATCCTATTTATTAGGTAATTATAAAATAGCGGTTTTTGTAGTGACGAAGTCAGGAGGTACTTTTTCCGATAAATTTTAATTCCGGATTCCGGGACGGACCTTTCATTCCGTTTTCGGTCCGTTTCTCTTTTTTCTTCCTACAGCAAGTTAATTTTTATCCGCTGCAACAGCCTCCATTTCAGCTTTACTCCGGCTACCGGTTACCAAATAGACCCCTCCGAATATCAAAGCTACTGAAATGATTTTCACAAAATTAAAAGTATCCATCCCCCAACACACAGCAACAATACTAGCCACCAAAGGCTGAACATAATTATACATACCGGCAACAGTCGGGCGTAGATTTTTTTGCCCGATGACTATCAACACATAACTAATAAAAGTACTCCCCACCACGATAAATACCAATGCTCCGATTTCAGTGCCTTGTAAACTCTTCCACTCCGTATGGAGCAAATCATTATAAGAGAAGGGTAAAGCACAAATAAAAGCATAGGTAAACATCCATTTCATAATGGTAATCAAGGAATATTTATTCACAAAATTTTTAAACAACACAAAATAAAGAGCATAACTAAATTGCGCCAACAGCACCAATAAATCTCCCCAGATATAATGATTTCCAGCCGCTTTAGCCTCCGAAACCTGATGGCTCCCTAAAATCAGCAACAACGCCCCGGCAGCTCCGACTGCAATCCCCAGTACTTTTTTTCCTGTTATCGGTTCTTTCAAATAAATCGCCGCTAAAACCATGGCGAGCAAAGGCATACTGGTGGTAATGATGGAAGCATCCACCGGAGAAGTCAGTCCTACCCCGAAAATAAAACATCCCTGATTAAAAACAATAGCCAGGAGAGATGCCCCCAACAATTTTAACAAATCTTTAGGAGCCACCCGTTCAGGTTTCTGAAAGAATGAAGCGATCCAAAACAGCACCATAGCCCCCGTAATCCTTAGATCAGTTACAACGAGAGGAGTAACCGCACCTCCTACCATCACAAATTTTGCCACAGGAGACATCAATCCCCACATCACATTAGCCCCCAACATCGAGCTATGGCCTTTCAATTTCATCAGATTCATATCGGAATAAATTAAATACAAAAAAGAACCGACTTCAGTCAGTTCTTTTGAGTGTAGCGCTAAGGGGAATCGAACCCCTGTTTTAAGAATGAGAATCTTACGTCCTAACCCCTAGACGATAGCGCCATTTCGAGTATTTTAAAAAAGCCTGC
>NZ_CFKYFN010000105.1:0-35171 GCF_985060555.1 Odoribacter sp.
AATGGCATATAAAGTGATTATACTCTATCAACTTTATATGCCATCTTACTTTTTAGGGACATTTACTGAATATCCCTACTGAGTTGCTGAGTTACTGAGTTGCTGAGTTACTGAGTTGCTGAGTTACTGAGTTGTTGAGTTATAGAGTTGAAAGAGTTGAAGGGGTATAGATGGTTGGATCAGAAGAATTTTTTAGATACTGATTATTTAATCCCAATAACAGAATGATTCAAATAATACTTAAATTTACCTTCCTTTCACAAATTTTCCCAGATCAACAGCATGGCAATTTAGTCATTCATCAACTCTTTTCAACTCAGTATCTCTTTCAACTCAATAACTCAGTAACTCAGTAACTCAGTAACTCAGCAACTCAGCAACTCAGTAACTCAGCAACTCAGTAACTCAGCAACTCAGTAACTCAGCAACTCAGCAACTCAGTAACTCAGCAACTCAGCAACTCAGCAACTCTTTTAACTCTCTCAACTCTTCACTCCTGTCTATCGATTTGTTGCAAAGCGAAGGCGTATGCTCCGAGTGAGATGGCACGGCTGGCACCCAGTTTTGAGATGGTGATACCGATGCGTTTCATAGGGTCGTAGACTACTGATTTATCGGTTCCGTATATTTTCAGTTCGCGGGACCCTCCTTTGGCAAATTCGACGAATTCATTGAAATCATCCAGGTCGTATACTTTAAACTGAAGCCGGCTAATGGTTTCACCGTTCATGCGTTGTAGTTGTCCCCTCATTTCTTTTAATAAAGCAGGCATGATATATTTACGGGCTGCGGTAATTCCGCCGCCGATGACGATCAGGCCGTCGATCAGTGTTGCTGCGGTTGCCATAGCATCTCCGGCGATTTCTCCGTAGTCTTCAAAAGTTTTTAGGACGGCTTCCCGATTCCCCTCCCGGGTCCCTTCTGCGATATCGAACATATCTTTGGGTTCGAGGTTGTGATCGGTATCTCCGGAATTTTTGGCATATTCACGTTTTAAAGCATGGATCGCCACACCATCTTCACAGATCACGTCGGGGTATTTTTTATTTCTCAGGCAGAAAGTCTCCACACAAGAGTTATCTCCGATGTGCATTTGTCCGTTGACGGTAAATCCGAATCCGAATCCGGTTCCCCAGGTATATCCCAATAAATTTTTATAGCGTTTGGCACTGTTCAGACGTTCCAGTTTGGAGTTGATTTCGGGCAATGCTCCGGCAAGTGCCTCCCCGTAAGCAAATAAATCTGCGTCGTTGTTGATAAATACAGGTATCCCGAATTTGTCTTCCAAAAAAGGACCGAGGGCAACCCCATCCCGGAAAGAAGGGAAGTTAGGCAGATAACCGCCGATGATTCCGTTGGGATAGTCGGCCGGACCGGGGAAAGCAAAGCTGATGGCTACCGGTTTTTCATCCAGAGCGTTGATTACTTCCCGAAATCCTCTTTCCAACGTTTCCAGGCATTGACCCAAATCATGTGAATTGGAAGGAAGAGAAATCGGTTTGATCACATCCTGATTGCCCCGGATAGCTCCGAAAACAAAATTAGTCCCTCCGGCATCGAGGGTAATTACTGTTCTTTTATCAGTTTGATACATTATACTTTTGTTTAAGTTTATAAATGAGATATAAAAATATAGTCTTATTGCACCTACTAAAACAGGTAAAATTACAAAAAATCTTTAATTTTCAGGATTATTCCGTTTTTTCTCTGTTTGAGTCAAGGAGATCGGATGGGTGAACCAAAAGCAAGACCCTTCGCCCTCTTTGGAGTTTACACCGATTTGTCCTCCCATTTGTTTTACCAGACTTTTGCAAATCGATAATCCTAAACCTGTACCTTGAACGAAAGTATTTAATTTGACGAAACGGTCGAATATGACTTTTTGTTTTTCTTCGGCAATGCCTTGGCCGGTATCACAGACATAGAGTTTGAGTTCATGATTCGGCAAGAGTTCATATCCCAGTGTAATCGTACCTTGTGAAGTAAATTTCAGCGCATTGTTGATGAAATTCGAGAGTACCTGAATCACCCTGTTTTTGTCACTGGTTATGTAATAAACCGGGGATTGTTCATCGAATATCAATTTGACTTGATGATTTTTAATCTTGATACTGTAAGACCGGACAATCTCATTGCAGAGTTGATAAACATTTACCCGGTCGTTGATAAATTTGAAAGTCCCTGCTTCAATTTTAGAAAGATCGAGGATATCTGAAATCAATTGTAGTAACAATTCATTATTTTCTTGTACAATCTTCAAATAACCGAAACGTTCTTCCCGGTCGTCCGACTCGGCCAACAAATCGGAGAAACCGACGATTGCATTTAGGGGTGTCCGGATTTCATGGCTCATGTTAGCGAGGAAAGCAGATTTCAAACGATCACTTTCTTCTGCCCGCTCTTTGGCTTCGATCAGGCGTTGTTCGGTTTCTTTCAATTCGGTGACATCATAATTGACACAGATCATGTCCAGCTTTTGGGGATCATCGTTCATTGTGTTACGGATTACATTGATCCGCGTCCATTTGTTGCCTTCGGCAGTGGTGATTCTCAAGTCTTTGAAAAAGCTTTCGATTACTCCGGCTTTCATTTGCTGGATGGACTTCAGGATATAATCCCGGTCTTCAGGGTGTACATGTTTGTATACACCGATGATTTCAGAGAGGGGCGTCGTTGCTTCTTCTCCCAGATTATAATACCATTGAGGGATCCCATAGCCGGTACGTGTCCAGATGTCGAATCTACAATATCCGATTTTGCCGAATTTGCTGACCATAGAGAACGAACTTTCGAATTCTGCCAGTTGGCTATATACTTGTGTGATTTCGGTATTGTCGATATTGATTAACAGGTAATTGATCAGATTTCCCTGAGAGTCGTAGAGTTCTGTTGCAGTTGTGTATATTTCAAGAAGACCGTTTTTCTTCGATGAATAATAATTTTTGATTGTAGAGAGAGGATATTTGATGCGGAAAGTAATGGCTTCTTTACGGCGCAACGCTTCGATAATATGTAAAGGAAGATTCGGATTTTCGAACAAATTGACTCCTAGTACCGTCTCTTTGTTAGCGATTCCGAAAATTTCCATATCTTTGGTATTCAGGTCTATCAGGAAACCGTTTTTGTCGTAAAGTTCAATTCCGGCCGGTAAATTGTCGTAAATATTACGCAGAATTTTTTCACTGCGGTCCAAAGCCTGATGAGTATTGAAAGTTTCCGTTATATCTGAAAACAGATAGATGACTTCGTCGGGACGGGTCATGTAGGAAATGAAATGAAAATATTTATTGATTCTGCTGACAAAATGGGTATCGTCCAGATAATCCTTGTTGGGTGACAGTGTTGTTAATTGGAGGAGATTGGATGAAAAATCCAAGCCTAGCGAGCTGGCCCGAAGACCGTTGAAGTTTGATTTTCCGGTGATTTTTTTAGCAGCCAGATTGGCGTCGGTAAACAACAGGTCTACGGGATTTTGTTGTTGATCGTAAAGAATCCGGGCACGTAGATAGCCCAATGGCATATGTTTGTATAGATTTTGCAGATAATCCCTTTCGGTTTGTGCCTCTTGCCGGGATTTTTGAAGCTCTATGTAAATATTGATGATATTGACCAGGGAAGTAAACCATTGACAATCTTCATCGCTCCACTGATGAAAATCTTCAACCACGTCGATTCCTACATATCCCCAAGCTCCCTGAGGAGACACCAGAGGTACGACGATAAGTGATTTTATCGATTGTAAAGCTAAAAATTCTTTTTCGGAAGCAGCTTCTTCCGGTAAGTCGTCCAGAGTGGATAAGACGATAGAATGTCCCGACATGATTTGTTCGGTCCACCAGACATTATCGGTGGTCGCCAGGTCGGTGATCAGTGTCTGTTCCTTCTCTATATTGTTATCTACTACTTCAAAAGTACAAGTCTGTGTTTTGATTTCGGAATCGTATTCGATGATATATGCCCGTCCTGCCTTGAATACCTGAAGAATATCCTGCAAGATTTTATTAATGATTTCGGATGTATTGTTGTTTTGCAGAAAAGACAGTAAGGTATATGAAATATTATTGAGCTGATACAAGAGATTATTTATCCTTAATGCAGCTGCTTGCTCGGATTTGGTCGTTTCCGGACTATCGACGATCTGTATCGAGCCTGTGATAATAGAATCGCCATGCGCATTTTTTTCCTGATGAAGTTTTTTGATATGAATCCAAATTTCTCCTTTCGGGCAAAGAATCGGGAAGGTCATATCGTAGACGTAAGGTTGTTCTAAAGTTGCGATTTCTTCACCGATCCGGAAACGGAAATCGGTACGGATCCTGTTCAGAAAATCTGCAAAAGACAATCGATCGGATGGTAAACCAGTCAATTCCATTATCTGTTTTGAAAAAAAATAGGTCTGGAGTCGGTAATCTGCTTTCCACCATCCAGTGCGAGTATCTGAGAGAATACGATTCATCAGTTCGTATTCTTCTAATGTAATTTCTGGCATTACTTTAAAACTTGTTTAATAATTCGAAGATGCGCACAATTAACAATAACGCACCAAATATAAACAATTGTAAGGAATTAGGGGGTTAAAATATGTAAAAGCGGGAACAATGGATAAAATGGAAAGAGGGGAAAGAATTTCAGCAGTTATAAGGGTTACAAGGGTTTCAAAAGTTTGAAAAAGGAACGCCGGGACGGACCTTTCGTCCCATTTTCGGAAAAAACTAAAAAAGCCACCTTAATAGTGGCTTTTTGCTCCTCAGGTAGGACTTGAACCTACGACCTACGGATTAACAGTCCGCCGCTCTAACCAACTGAGCTACTAAGGAATCACTTTTGAAGTAAAGAACTCCGCTCCTCAGGTAGGACTTGAACCTACGACCTACGGATTAACAGTCCGCCGCTCTAACCAACTGAGCTACTAAGGAATATTTCTCAAAAGCGATGCAAAGATATGGCTTTTTTTGAAAGTGACAAAATTTCATCAGAAAAAAAATGATTTTTTGTTTTTTTTACAAAGGAATAAATTAAAGTGATTAATTTGAAAGGAGTTGTAAAAAAGCTAAATTTGTCACGATTCATTATTCATGAAAAATTAATGTGTGTGGGTATTCGATTAATAATATCGGTGACATTTTTGTTACTGGTGGTGTCTGTCCGTTTACAGGCGCAGGATACGAAGGTATCTCATCCATTTATGTGGAAATCTTTTAATAATCCGGCCTATTCAGGTTTTGATGGATTAGCGGGTGTGAATATCGGTATGCAACGGTCATATTGGAGTAAGCCGTTGGATTTCAGGTCTTATTTTGTTTCGGCAGATTATGCCTTTCAGGAGAAAAGGACTTTCGGCTTGGGAGGTCTCTCTCTGTTTTATCAACGCGATCAGGAAAGTTCGGTGATGTATGTGACCCAGCTGTTTGCTGCCGCCTTGTCGGCCCGGGTGAAACTGTCACGTTCTACGGTGTTGCAGGTCGGTCTGCAACCTAGCCTATATTGTAAAAGCGTGGATCCCTCGAAGTTGACACTGGGAGATCAGTTCGATCCTTTTTACGGTCAGATTTTGGATATCTCCCCTGAGTTGATGAGTTTTTATGCCGATAAAGTGACGATATTCGATATGGCCGCCGGTATTTACGGTCAGACCGATTTCAATGTGGCCTGGCATGGGGTGGCTAGTTTGGAGTATGGGTTTTCTGTATATCATATCATAGAATCCACTCAGTCGTTTTTATCCGAACACGGGTCTGCTTCTTCCGAAGAAAATCTGTTGAATCGCCGGTATTCGGGATATGTTTCGTATGCACATCCTTTTGCTTTAGGGAATCAGATCAATACAGTGCTTTCTCCGTACGTAATGATCGATGTGCAGTCGGTTATGCGGAATTTACAATTCGGAGTTTGCTGGGAGGAAGAACGTTTCGGACTGATCGGTCTGGGGGTCCGGGGAGATCAATTCGAAGGATTGCAGGTAGGTACCTTGTTAGTACATTTAGGAGTGAATATTCCGGGAGGACGTGATTCCGGATGGAAGATCGGTTATACCTGTGAAGTCCCGACCCATCAAGGGACGATGTATCAAAATACCAGTCATTCTTTATCGTTGCATTGGTATTACAGGATAGTTCCCAAACGTTGCATCCAGCGTTTCGATAATTCGCCGAACAATAGTAAGAGAGCCAGAATGAAACGGAAGAATAAGGCTTTTCATTTTTAAAATCCGCCGATCACAGGCGAATAAAAAGGATCAGATATGAAAAATCAGAAAAAATGCAGAAAAGGGATATACCGCTTAGCTTTACTACTTACTGTTTTGTGCTCGGCAGTAGGTGGTTATGCCCAGACTCAGGACGATTTGAAATTGGTCGATCCCGGCGGGTTTAAGTTGTGTAATGGAGATGCTGTGAACGGACAAAAGTTGACGGTTTACAATCAATGTGTGCATGAGGGCTTCAAAAAAGGAACTTTTAAAGTAGATTGGGGAGATGGCTCTGCTGTCGAAGAATGGGGAACCGAAGAGACGATGGAGCATGTTTATAGGGAATTCAAAGTGTTTAAACTGAAATTTTCCTGGACTTCATCGGATGGCAGTAAAGTACTCGAAAAAAACTATGATGTACTTCGGCTGAATAAGCCGGATGTCGCATTGAAAGTGAATGAAAAAGGTACTTGTTACGGTATGGAGTCTGAAATAAAAATTATCGATTATGATAAACAGACTTCCGGTACCGTTTATGTCGTGAATTTCGGAGATGGGCGTGATACGACTTTAACACAGGCAGAGATGATGAAAACAATGGGATCGGTGAAACATACTTTTCAGACCGATAATTGCCCGATAACGGTGGAATTGGAGGCTCGGAACGAGTGTTCGGACTACATGTTACCTTTACAGACGACCGTGACAACGGCCGTGGTTATTCCCCCGGAAGCGGCTTTTGATTTCGTAGCCCCGGGGTGTACCGGTTATCCTGTTCAGGTAATAAACCGTACGATTGAAGGACGGGATGTTTACTGTAATACAATAGCAGAATATATCTGGAAATTTGGAGATAAACCTTCTGTGTTCGAAAAATATCCTCAGGTGATATTCGATACGCCGGGAGAATATGAAGTACGCTTGATCGCTTCTACAGGGGGGCTGGAATGTTCCAACGATACAATCGTAAAAGTGATCAGTGTGATACAATCGCCGGAAGTCGGTTTTACAGTCGATAGGGATACCGTCTGTTCGGGCGAAAGTGTTGTATTTACCGACCATTCTAAAGGGGAAAATCCACAGTATTATTGGAATGTTACCGGTAGGCAGACAAATGATTTTGTTTTTATAAACGGCACTAGCGAGAAGTCGGAGAATCCGGTCATTCAGTTCAACGGCTACGGGGAATACGTGGTTGCACTGACTTTGACAAACGAATGTCCTCAAAATGTAAAAGATACGACTATTATCGTACGGAAGGATCCCGAGATTGTGGAGGTTACCTGGCCGGTGTCTTTATGTCCTGATCTTGCTACGGGGAAAGCTTTGGTGAATTTGGAGAATTATTTCCGTCTCTATTGGAATGGAAACCCGAAAGAAGCAGTCTGGAAAATCGAACCTAAGGCAGGAATGACCGGTACGGTAGATTTTTTACCCGGTTATGAGGCGGATAAAGAATATCCGCAGGTTTATTTGCAGGCTGGTGCAACCTATGAGGTTTCCTTGACTTTGAAAGGAGCTTCGGTAGGCGGTGTGCTTTGTGGTGATCCCTCCAAGTTGACGATCCATAAAGAGTTGAAAATCGATGATCCTGCGATTACCGACAATATTGTTCCGACACCTGCCCCTGTCGGAGACAACATCTCGATTTGTGACGGCGAAACGGTTAGTTTTGAGAATCATTCCAACGGAGAGGGATTAGAACATTCTTGGACGATTAAGCCGATTACGACGGAATTATACGATCCGGCCTGGAATGTTGAATACCTGGCCGGTTCTCCGACTTCTGCCGGACCTCGGATCAGGTTCAATGGGTATGGAGACTTTGAAGTGACCGACTCGTTGTCTGTCCCTTGTAACTCGAAACGCATTTCTTTCCGGGTACATGTCAGGAAAGATCCGACTATTTTCTTGGCCGATTTTCCGACAGAAATCTGTCCCCGGGATGTATTGAATACGGAGTTGTGTATTTTTTACGAATGGTATAATCATGTGCCCGAAGCACATTGGGAGTTTACTCCGGATAGAGTGGACTTTGTGGACGGAACTTCGTCCGATTCGCCGGAGCCGAAGATTCATTTTCAGGAATCGGGAAAATATACCTATAAGGTCACTTTGCCGGAGGTGGGGTGTCCGGAAAAGGATGAGCATGGAGGTATTTTGACCCGGAAAGAATTGACCGGAGAATTGAAGGTCCGGATTTCAGGTTTGGATGTTACTGTCAAAGAGAAGGACAACCGGGATGAAGTATGCGAAGGTGGGATGCTTATCTTTACCAATTCGGCATCGGAAAAGGATCCTGAAAGTTTAGAGCTGGCTTATAACTGGGAAGTGACTATCCCGGAGACAGGGGAACCTCAGGGGGGAACGGCAGAGGATTGTGAGTTTCTAAAGGGGAATACGGAAAAGGTTGCTCCGATCACTTTTAAGAAATGGGGAACCTATGAAGTAACCGGTACGGTTTTCGGATTTTGTGATACCGTGTCGCGGACTTTACGAATCCGGGTGAAAAAAAATCCGGAAGTAGTATTGGAAGATACGGTTTCTTGTCCTGCCGGTTTTGTCCTTTCGGGTGATACTACGTTTGTATGGTATAATAATACCCCACAGGTAACCTGGCAGATTTATCGGCAGGACGGCACGGACCAGCCGGGAGATTATGAACTGGGTGCGGAGGGGTTGACGAGTCTGATTCCTCGGGTGGAATTTAAACGTCCCGGATATTATACGGTGAAAGCAACTTTACCTCATGCGGGATGTCCGGCTACCGATCCGATGGCTGAGGCGGTATACCATATTTATGATCCGGATGTTTACGGGGATATTGTCATAAAAACACCTGTTGCGGGAAATCCTTCGGTTGCCGATATTTGTGAGCAGGAAATTGTCGTTTTTGAAAATACAATGGAGGAAGAAGCCGGTGCGCTCAGCTGGGAATGGGAGGTGGTTAGCGACGTAGAGCAGGGATATGAATATATGCAGGACGGCCAGGTTATCGATCCGGCTGTGGGGAGCAGACAGAAGGCTCCTTCGATCCGGTTTACAAAATATGGGGAATACCGGGTGAGAGTAGCTACTCATAGTACGTGTAAATCGCCTGTGACAAAAGAGTTCAGGGTGGTGGTGCATGGTATCCCCGATATCGAATTGGCATCATATATGAAACGGGTCTGTGCCGGAGACGGTATTCCCGTGGAAATGTCCGATTATCTGAAATGGGTGGATACCCGGAATTCAGCCCTTACTTCGAAATGGACCATTACTCCGGAGGTGGGATGGTCCTGGAAAGGCGGAGATCGGGAAAATACCGATTTCCCGGGGATATTATTCAATGATAATGGGCATTATGAGCTTAAGCTCGAGGTTTTTTCGAAATGTGCGGATGAGGGAAAACAGGAGTTTCTGACCGAAGTCAATGTGCTCAGGACCGAACAGCAGGCTAGCTTTTCTGTAGGTAAAGATTCTGTCGGTTGTACGGATGATCCCGATCCGTTTGTGATTACCCTGAATAATCTTTCGGAGGGGGATTCCCTGGCTTATACCTGGACGGTTACACCTCAGCAGGGGGTAAGTTTTGCCGAGGGGGATACGAACAGTGAATCTCCGAAACTCTTGTTCTCGGAGCCGGGAGACTACGATGTACGGTTAGCGGTTTCCAACGGTTGTCATCACGACGACGATTCGGTATTCCGGATCAAGGCATTTGCCATTCCCCGGGTCAGGATCGGGGATATCGCAGATCAGTGTGAACCTTTTCATTTTATCGGGAGAGAGCGGGTAGAAGTCGATCAGCGGAACGACAAAATACAACAGGTACATTGGACGATCACTGCGAATCAAGGTTATGCTTCCGAGGGATATACACTGGTGAATGGAACGGATTTAAAATCTTATTATCCGGATATCGATTTCAAAACCTGTGATTATACCGTAGTCGCAGCATATAAAAATCGTTGTAAAACACCGGGACAGGCTGTTTTTCAGGTGAAGGTCGATAAATTTATTCCTGTGATCCCATTGCCGGATGATACGATCTGTGAACTGGCAGAGGCCCGGATTCTTCGTGCACAGCCGGAAGGGGGCTGGTGGACGTTGAAAGATCCTGCAATTCCCGAAGCGGCTGAAGTGTTGTATACCGAGCGGGGAAATAGTTATTTTTATCCGGGCTTCGATCCCTATGCGCAAAAAGATATCGGATTGGTGTATCATTACCGGAACGGGGCTTGTATCGCCCGGGATACGATGAATATGCGGATATGGCCCTTACCTTATGTAGAGGCCGGTGATTCTTTGAAGATGTGTCTGAACAACCCACCGGTGACTCTGGTGGGAAGAGATTCGGCAGCGGGGCAGGTATGGCAACCCAACAGAGGAGATTGGAAATCGGGTCAAGACGTGTTGGCGGGACATTTGTTTACTCCGACTGTTCCGGGGGATTTTCAATTGTTGTATTATTATACGGATAGCCGTGGGTGTATGAACCGGGATTCGGCGGTGATGCGGGTACATCCTTTGCCGTCGACCGATTTTACGGTGGCTCCTCGGAGTTGTATCCATACGGATGTGTTGTTTACACCCGCTCAGTCTGACGGGAATACATTCGAATGGATATTCGGCGACGATACGCCTCATGGGATATCGGACAACGAGATCCTGCATAGTTATGACATGTACGGTTATCGGGATGTTATTTGTATGGCTCAGTCGGTTTATGGATGCCGGGATACTTCCGAAGCTACCCGTATCGAGATTATTAATTTGCCGCCTCCACCTTTTTTCGATGTCGATACTTTACAGGGGTGTGCTCCTTTCGAAGTCCTCTTTACGGTCGATCCCGATACCTATAAGAGCGATCACAATTACCTGGCTTTTCATTGGGATTATGGTGATGGGACGAAGACCGACACCTTGATGCCTATCGTGCCGAAGCCTTATCCGGCCGGGAGCTGGGATACGACCTTTGTTGCCCGGATGACAGTAAGCAACGTTTGTGATACCGTGAGCTACGATACGACGATTACTGTATTCTCGGCTCCGAAAGTTTCTTTTGCTTTGATGCATGAATGGGAATGTTCGCCGGTATTTTTGGAATTGCAGAATACGACTACCGGAAATAATTGTGTATTCAACTGGACTTTTACCAATTCACGAACAGGAGAAGTGATCGGAGAAACGGATATCCGTAATCCGGAGCATGAATTTACGACAGATGAAGCCGCTACCAGCTATTTTATTACTTTACGGGCTGAGAATCGTTGTGATGTGGATGAGTATACCGATACCCTGCTTGTGAAACCCCGGCAGATCAGTGCTCATTTTACGCCTTTGGACAATCCTTACGCCTGTGTGAATCAGGAAATCTTATTCCGGAATAATTCTACGGACACCGTGTCTACAATCCTGAATACCTATTGGAATTTCGGGGACGGTAGTCGGGATACCGTCTGGAGCCCACGACATAAATACGATAAGCAAGGTACTTATCTGGTGAAACTGAAGATAGACAACGGCTGCGGGTGGGATACGATTTCTTCGCCTGTAATAATTTATCCTTTACCGCACTTGGAAATCAAAAGTGAAGATTATCTTTGTGAGGCGGATACATTTACCTTTGTCGTAAATTCAGATCAGGAACTGAAACAGGTAACCTGGAAATTGGGAGATGGACAGACAGGAAACAAGGATAGCCTGAGGTATGTGTACGAAGGATACGGTACCTTTCCGGTAACGGTTATCGGAGTTTCTGCCGAGATAAATCAGTGTACTGATTCGGTCATGAAGGAAGTGGTCGTTTATAACAAACCGATCCTGACGATCGAGCCGGTAGATACTATCCAATGTTCGCCTTATCTGTACCAGCCGGAGATTACAGGAGAGGCTTATCTGATGTGGGATTATGGGGATCGGTCGGGACTGACTTCGGCGAGGGAGCATTGGTATGTAAATGAATCCGATACGGTTCAGCGTTTCCGGGTGATGATATATGCCGAAACGGATAAGGGATGTAAATCGGAATACCTGCGGGGAGTGGTTGTTCCCAATAAACCCAGGGCGTTATTGGACAAAAAGGTGGAAAAAGGGAATCCTCAAAAAGTGACCTTTATCAATCTTTCGGAAGAATGTTCGGACTGTATCTGGAATTTACCTGATAAGGGGACCTTCCATGCTTTCGGCGATCAGACGGTGGAATTCGGGGAGCAGGGGATGTATCGGGCCGAACTAGTGGTAGAGAATGTATATGGATGCCGGGATACGGCGATTATGGAACATCGGGTATTGATCAAAGGATTGTATTTCCCGAATACTTTTATTCCGCATAGTCAGAATCCGAAGATCAACCGTTTTAACGGGATCGGGATGGGACTAGCCCGTTATAGGCTACAGATTTTCGATCAATACGGAAATAAGATTTGGGAAACCCGAGCCCTGGAAAACGGTCGGCCTTCGGAAGGCTGGGATGGCTGTAACCTCAAGGGCGAACGAATGCCGCAGGGAATGTATATCTGGCGTGCAGAAGCGATCTTCGGGGATGCCGAGGTCTGGACCGGAGATAATAATGAGTCGGGAGTTCCTGAAACGACGCAGGGGACGGTGTTGTTACTGAGAGAATAGGAAATCCGTTCCGGTAAATAATGGAAATTATAGTTTAACTTTTAAACGATAGAAGATGGATTATTTTAAAGAGGTTAACCTGGCAGTCACGATATGTGACAAAGAAGGGAAGATTTTGGAAATGAACGATAAGTCGCGTAAGACATTTTTAAAGCCCGGACAGGAGGATCTGATCGGTAAAAATGTGTTGGATTGCCATCCCGAGCCGGCTCATTCCCTGTTGGCCGATATGTTACAAAATCCCCGGACCAATGTCTATACTATCGAGAAGAAAGGGGTAAAAAAACTGATTTATCAGACGCCTTGGTATGTGGAAGGAGAGTTTATGGGGTTTATGGAGTTGTCGATGGAAATACCTTTCGAGATGAAACATTGCGTGAGGGGGGGGAAGTAAAAGGTTAAAAGTAAAAAGCTAAAGGCTAAAAGCTATAAGCTAAAGGCTAAAAGCTATAAGCTAAAGGCTGGGAGGCTAAAGGCTATAGGCTGATAAGTTTAAGCGAGAGAGAGGAGGAAAAAGATGAAAGGGTTGATTAGAGATATACTGACTTTTTTGCGGGAGTTACAGGAAAATAATGACCGGGAATGGTTTGCCGGTCAGAAACCCCGTTATCAGAAATTGAAAGAGGGGTTCGATGAATTGGTAGACCGATTGATTGCACAAACTGCGGTTTGGGATGAGGAGGTGAAGAATCTGAAAGCGAAGGATTGTGTATACCGGATTTACCGGGATATCCGCTTTTCGCCGGATAAGCGTCCTTATAAAGATCATTTTGCCGCTTATATCTGTGGTTGGCGGGGACGTAACAGCGGACGTTGTGGGTATTATATCCACCTCCAACCGGGGTGTTGTATGTTGGGCGGGGGGTGTTATTGTCCGGAACCGGCTTTGTTGAAACGGATCAGGCAGGATATCTATGAAAATATCGAAGAGTTTACTTCGATTATCCGGGAACCTGAATTTATTGCCGAATTTCCTGAATTGGATACCGATGATAAATTAAAGAAAGTTCCGGCTCCTTTCCCGGCCGATTTCCCGGAGGCCGATTTCCTAAAACATAAGCATTATGATGTGATGAGTGTAAAGCCGGAAGCCTGGTTCGAGAGCGACGATTTACTACAGAAAGTGGATGCAGTGTTTCGTAAAATGTACAAGTTTAACCGCTTTTTTAATTATACGATAGATAATCAGTAGTGAAGAGAGAAATCTTTATTATTTTTGCATAATAAAAAATAGATACTCATATGAAAGTCTTGTTATTGGGAAGCGGAGGGCGTGAACATGCGCTGGCGTGGAAAATAGTTCAAAGTCCGAAATTGGGAAAACTTTATGTGGCTCCGGGGAATGCAGGGACAGCCCAGTTGGCTGAAAATGTCAGTCTTGCAGTGACCGATTTCAGGGCTATCGGTGATTTTATTCAGGATAAACAGATCGATCTGCTCGTGGTAGGTCCTGAGGATCCGCTGGTGGAAGGAATACGTGATTTTCTGGAAGCCGATTCCCGTTTCGGGGGATTGATGATTGTGGGGCCCGGTAAGGACGGTGCTATTCTGGAAGGCAGTAAAGATTTTGCCAAACAATTTATGATCCGGCATGGTATTCCTACTGCGGGATATATGACGGTGACTCCCGATCGGGTGAAGGAAGGACAGCGGTTTTTAGCTACTCTTCGTCCGCCTTATGTACTGAAAGCCGATGGGTTGGCTGCCGGTAAGGGAGTGTTGATTCTTCCGGAATTGGAGGAAGCTCAGCGTGAACTGGAAGAGATGCTGGGTGGGAAGTTCGGCAAAGCGAGTAGCCGGGTGGTGATCGAAGAGTTTTTGCATGGAATAGAGATCTCTGTGTTTGCTATTACCGATGGTAAAGATTATAAAATATTGGGATCTGCCAAAGATTATAAGAGAGTAGGAGAAGGGGATACCGGATTGAATACCGGAGGAATGGGAGCTGTTTCGCCTGTGCCTTTTGCCGATGAAGAGTTTAACCGGAAGGTAGAGGAAAGAATTGTGCGCCCGACTGTCGAGGGCTTGAAGAAAGATGGAATCGACTACCGGGGATTTATCTTTTTCGGATTGATGAATAAGGGAGGAGACCCTGCTGTCATCGAATATAATGTCCGGATGGGAGATCCTGAGACCGAGGTGGTCATGCCCCGTCTGAAGACCGATATCCTCGAACTGTTCGAAGCGACGGCTTTGGGGAAACTGGCCGATTCGGCATTCGAACTGGACGAACGCTATTGCACGACGGTGATGTTGGTGGCCGGAGGATATCCCGGAAGTTATGAGAAGGGGAATGTGATTACCGGACTCGATGATATCGAAGGGAGTATTGTATTCCATGCCGGAACAAAAGAAGCTGATGGACAGATCCTGACTAATGGCGGACGGGTGATGGCTGTGAGCTCTTTCGGAACACAGATGGAACAGGCGCTGAAACAATCTTATGCTAACGTGGCAAGACTGTCTTTCAAAGATATGAGTTACCGTAGGGATATCGGGCAGGATTTGATAGAAGTAAAAGGTAAAAAGCTAGAGGCTATAAGCTAAAAGCTAGAGGCTATAAGCTAAAAGCTTGAGGTTAAAGGGGGAGAAGAAATAAATTGAATGATTGCGGGGAAATTCCGGTATGAATGAGTTTTTAAAATCCAGACGGTTATATATGCTTTTTGTATTGCCATTCCTTGTAATGGCAATCGCTTTTCTTAGTGGGTATTTCTCTCTGGAGTCTCTCCAATCGGTGCAGGTGAAGGGAGTCATCAATATGGCTTATATCAATCAGCTGGATAAATCCTGGGTATCGGCAATCGGCTTTGTCATGGTGTTGGGGGTGGCCTATCTGATCTTTTTTCTGAGTGAACGGTTTAAATTGCTGGGACAAACGACGACCTTGCCTTCACTTATTTATATCCTGCTGACGTCGGGCATTATGGTCAATATCGGTTTTGACTACCTCCTGATCGCTGTTTTTATCGTGACGGTCGCTGTATGGAAATTGCAGATGGCGATCAATGATACGAAAAGTAATGGTGCACTGTATGATTTCGGTTTTCTAATCGCCCTGTCCGTTGCTATTTATCCGAAGTTTATCCTGTCGATCGCTTGGGCTTTCGGGGTCTTGTTCTTTTCGGGCCGTTCTACCTTGAAGGATATTGTGGCTTTGTGGTTGGGAATTCTGACGCCGGTTCTGTTTATTGCTTTTTATTATTTCTGGACGGATCGTTTGGAATTGTTGCCGGCTATTTTTACGGATAACCTGATGGTCGGTGAACATATACATCGTCTGCCTGTAATCGATCTGGTGCGGCTGGGGATGATCGTATTGGTGCTGATCATTGCTTTGACAAACCTGTCGGCCCGTTATTCCCTGATGATCGTCAATCAGCGGCGTGGCATTCTTTCGCTGGTATCTATGATGGTATTCCTGTCCTTGACGTTTGTGATTATTCCCGGCAATTATTATGATTTTATGTATATGTTTGCCGTCCCTCTTTCTTTTTTATATGCCCAGTATTTTATTTGCTGCCGGACCGCTTTATTCAGCAATCTGGTGTTTGTATTACTATTGTCTGCCTGTTTTCTGACGTATTTGGTTTAATTGTTTACATCCGATGCGGGTATTTACCGTTTAAAAGTGAGTCGTTCGCCTGTACGGTCGGTATAAAAATCTCCTTTATCGTATACGACATGTCCGTTTACCAGCGTCGTTTGTACTTTATAGGTGAACGTTTGGTTTTCCAGGGGCGACCAGCCACATTGATAGAGAATATTTTCTTTCGTTACCGTCCAGGGGGCTTTCCGGAAAATACAAAGATCGGCCTGATAGCCTTCGCGGATAAATCCCCGGTTTTCGATTCGAAACAATTCGGCGGGGGCATGGCACATGCCTTCGACTATTTTTTCCATAGAGATCATTCTGCGTTCGGCTAATTCCAACATTACCGTCAAAGAGTGTTGGACCATAGGGCCACCGCTGGCGGCTTTGGTGTATGGACCGTTTTTTTCGGACAGGGTATGGGGGGCGTGGTCAGTTGCGATCACATCGATGACGCCCTGATTCACTGCTTCCAAAAGGGCCTGGCGATCGGCTTCGGTTTTGATGGCCGGATTCCATTTCACGAAATTCCCTTTGGTCAGATAAGCCTCGTCGTTGAACCAAAGATGATGTACACAAGCCTCGCCGGTGATTTTTTTCTCCAACCGGTTTCCGCTATCGAGCAGAGTCAACTCGTCGGCAGTACTCAAATGCAGAATATGCAAGCGGCTATTGTATTTCCGGGCCAATGAAGCGGCCAAGGCGGAGCTTTTCAGACAAGCCTCACGGCTACGGATAAGCGGATGATATTGTGGTGGAATATCGTCTCCGTATTTTGCTTTGTAAAGAGCTAAATTATGGTTGATGATGGGCGTATCCTCACAATGGGTGGCAATCAGCAAAGGCGACTCTGCAAACAAACGTTCCAAAGCCGGAATACTATCTATCAACATATTTCCCGTCGAGGAACCCATAAAAGCTTTTATACCGCAAGTGGTACGGGGATCGACACGTTTTATTTCACCGATATTATCCCTTGTTGCTCCCAGATAAAAAGAATAGTTGACTAATGAAGTCCTGCCGGCAATCTCCTGTTTCTCTTCCAGCAATTGCAAGGTAGTGGTTGGCGGCACGACATTGGGCATATCCATAAAAGAAGTAACACCTCCGGCGGCAGCGGCACGGCTTCCTTCCCCGATGTTTCCTTTATGGGTCAGTCCGGGTTCCCGAAAATGCACCTGATCGTCGATTACCCCCGGAATAACGAAACAATGACTGGCATCGATTACCTGAGCTTCCTGAAGCAGTGTTTCCGGTGCCTGAGCCAGGATTTGGGTAATCTTTCCCCCTTCGATGACCAGATCGGCCTGAAATTGCCGGTCTTCGTTGATGATAGTACCTCCTTGAATTACCTTTTTCATTTCTAATCTTTCCGTGGTTTTATTTTTCCGAACAGGGCCCGTATTTTCATGGTGATGACCCCGAAGACGGCTTCTTTGATAATGCCTTTACTCATTTTTGAAGTACCTAATGTACGGTCTGTAAAAATAATAGGTACTTCCTGCAACCGGAATTTCAGTGTCGAAGCAGTGAATTTCATCTCGATCTGGAAAGCATAACCTTTAAAACGGATCTTGTCCAGATTGATTGTTTCCAATACTTTCCGGGTATAACAGACAAAACCGGCTGTGGCATCATGTACTTTCATTCCGGTAATGATTTTTACATATTTTGAAGCAAAAAAGGACAATAACACCCGGCTCATCGGCCAATTGACCACATTGACTCCCGTTACATAACGCGAACCGATCGACAGGTCGGCCCCTTGCACACAAGCCTCGTAGAGCCTCACCAGATCCCGGGGATTATGTGAAAAGTCTGCATCCATTTCAAAGATGTAATCGTACCGATGTTCCAAAGCCCATTTAAAACCTGTGATATAGGCGGTTCCCAGTCCTAACTTACCTTTACGTTCGATGATATGGAGATTTGTGAACTCTTTTTGCAGTGTTTTTACGATTCCCGCTGTTCCATCCGGCGAATTATCTTCGATAATCAGAATATCGAAAGCGGGTTTTAAAGAAAATACGCAACGGATAATGTTTTCGATATTTTCTTTTTCATTATAAGTCGGAATGATGACTAATCTATCGTTCACAATATATGATTTTATATTCTATTTATCAGATTTACAGATATTCAACGATCCTTTCCAGCTTATTACCCCGTGAACCTTTTATGAAAATAAAAGAGTCGTTTAATGGGTGCGATTTCAGGTATTCCATGAACGATTCTGTATCTTTAAACCAGGTGATAAAGTTACATTTATCAGCGCAATGTTCAAAATTATTCCCGATGAGAAATATCCGGTCGAAATTTCCTTGCTGCGTTAAGCGGACGATCTCTTCATGAGCTGCAGCATTTTCTGTGCCAAGTTCGAGCATTTCTCCTAAAATGACCACTTTATGCTCTCCGGGCATCTCGCAAAAATTGCCTACGGATGCACGCATGCTGCTCGGATTGGCGTTGTAAGCGTCCAGGATGATAGTGTTACGGCCGGAACGGATCAGCTGGGAACGCAGGTTGGAAGGCCTGTAATTTTCGATAGCGGTTTGGATATCCAGGGGATCGATGCCGAAATGCATACCTATGGCCGAAGCAGCCATAGCGTTGTCAAAGTTATAACCTCCTACCAGGTGGGTTTTGACATATAAATCCCCTTTCCGGGTTTTCAGCGAATAGACCAGATAGGGGACGGTTTGTTTGATTTCACCTTTGAGTAAATCTCCTTCTTGTCCATAAGTGTAGCGTTTGTGGTCACGGCTGAGTTGCATCAGCAGCGGATCACCGGTATTGACAAATACTGGTCCGTTTTTCGGTAAAAGATAGTCGTAGAGGGCTTTTTTGGTTGCGATAATATTTTCGTAGCTACCGAAACCTTCCAGGTGGGCATGGCCGATATTGGTGATAATCCCGAAATCGGGATCGGCAATTTCACAGAGCGTTTTGATTTCACCCGGATGGTTGGCTCCCATTTCTACGATACCGAATTCGGTGGTTTCGTCCATACTGAGCAAGGTGAGGGGGACACCGATGTGGTTGTTGAAATTCCCCTGAGTGGCGAAAGTCTTGAATTTTTTCGATAATACGGCATGGCAGAGCTCTTTAGTTGTGGTCTTACCGTTGGTACCCGTAATACCCAGAATCGGAATGTGCAATTGTTGTCTGTGATAATGAGCCAGTTGTTGCAGGAAAAGAAGACTATCTGCAACTAATTCGCAACCCGGCGATAGGTAATCGGCATTATCGATAATGGCTAAGGCGGCTCCCTGTTCAAGGGCTGCTGCGGCATATCGGTTCCCGTCGAAGTTTTCACCTTTCAAGGCGATAAAAATATCTCCCCGGATAATTTGCCGGGAGTCGGTGGTTATCCGGTGACCCCGGATAGCGGGATATAATTTTTCGATCGTTGTCATAAGCTGATGAAAAAAGAAAGGTTGCCGCTGGAATGAATGCTACGACAACCTTTTGTTGGGTTAATAATTTAAGAACTATTTCTGCGATACTTTATTTTTCTTGCCGCCGGTAGCATTCCCGACATGACTCATGGCACAGCGGAAACCGATGTCGTTACTGGATCGCTTCTGATTCATATAGCGCCGGCTACCCGGGTTCAGCCAATAGGCCCGGTCTTTCCAGGATCCTCCTTTATATACCCGGGCTTCATCATCGATCAGGGTGGTGATTTCCCCTTTTCCGTCGTTGTAATACATATCGTGAGTACCCCGGTCGTTTTCTGTGTTACGCCAGTCGATATCTCCGGAAATCCGTGATTTCAAATCTCCGTCGTTGAAATTACGGTTGTCGGCTGTACGGTAGTTTTCGCGGTTTGCCAGTTCGGCATCTGTCTGATTCCGGTAACGCATCCGTCCCAGACTGTCTTTGGGGGCTGCTGTGCCATCCTCGTTCAGTACCGGCGATTGAAATACATTACCCCGGTAGGGATTGAATTCCGCCATATCCTGGAAAGATAAAGTCCGGTATACATCGGCTACCCATTCGTTGACGTTACCTGCCATGTCGTATAAACCGAAATCGTTCGGCCAGAATGATCTGACCGGTGAGGTGTAGTCCCAGCCGTCGTTGGCCGAGCCCGCAACGCCCATATAATCGCCTTTCCCTCTGGTAAAATTAGCCATCATCCGTCCCCGGTGTTTTTTTTCGGCATATCTCACCCACGAACCGTCCCAGGGATAGATTCGGGAGTTGGATATTCTTTCGTCTTGGGTATTACCGATCAAACCGTAAGCGGCATATTCCCATTCTGCTTCTGTCGGCAGGCGATACTCCGGGAGCAATAATCCGTCTTCCCACCTTACCGGACGTCTTTCTTTACTCAGGCCTTTGTAGTTCTTTCTTACCGTACCGGTATATTGTCCTGTCGTATAAGCTTCTGTATTGAAGTTATTTTCATCTTTTTGATTATCAGGATCCTGGGTCAGGATTTTTTTGTCGATCAGGATTTGTTCGTTTACCCTGTCGGTACGCCATACACAGTAGTCCGTTGCTTGTTCCCAGCTAACCCCGACTACCGGATACTCTGCATAAGCTGGAAAACGGAGGTAATTTTTCACCATCGGTTCGTTGTAACCCAACTGGTCACGCCACACCAGGGTATCGGGTAATGCCTTTTGGTATACTTCGGGATAGGTGGTATATACCCGTCGTAACCAGGTCAGATATTCCAGCCAGTCGATGTTACGGACTTCGGTTTCGTCCATATAAAAAGAAGCGATACTTACTCTTTTGGGCGTATTGTTCCAGTCGCCCATGACATCTTCCTGGGTACGTCCCATAACGAAAGTTCCTCCCGGAATGAATACAAGTCCGGGGCCTGTTTTTTGTGCTTTTACATTATTGTACTCGATCCCCCCGTTTTTACTGTCGTTGTATGTCCAGCCTGTGGTAGAAGATTTTTTCTTTCCGAAAATGCCTTTTATTTTCTGACAGGATGTGGCAGAAAACACAAGCAGACAACACGTTGCAAAAACAAAAAATCCATTATTTCTCATCTGTGGAATGTCTTTAGCAAATAGTTATGGTTGATTATAAAACACACGTCGTAATTAATCCACAAATATAGATAAATAAAGTTTTAGATGAAAATGAAATGATTGTATTTTTTCTTCAAAAGCTGTAAAATACCTTGCTCACTCTTCACTACCTTTGTAATTTATTGATAATTTTGCAAGGATAACTCCATATGGAGGATAAAGAATGACCTATGAAAATTAAAACTGGAATTGGAATCGATGTTCATCGGCTGGAGGCTGGTAGAGAGTTTTGGCTGGGAGGTATAAAGATCGGACATGAGAAAGGATGCGTTGCCCATTCGGACGGCGATGTGTTGATACATGCTATTTGCGATGCTCTGTTGGGAGCTACCGGCTTGGGAGATATCGGACAGCATTTCCCGGATACCTGTCCGGCTTATAAAGGGATCGATAGTAAGCTCCTGTTGCAAAAAACGAAAGCCTTGATCGATCACCGGGGATATGCGATCAGTAATATCGATAGTGTCGTTTGTCTGCAACGTCCCAAAATCCGACCGTTTATCGATGATATGCGGCATTGCCTGGCTGAAATCCTGGAACTGGATGTCGACGATCTTTCGATCAAAGCGACAACTACCGAACAACTGGGCTTCGAAGGCCGCGAAGAAGGGGTGTCGGCCTATGCTACGGTGTTGGTATACAAACTTTGAAAGGAAATAGCTTGATTGTATTTGTATTTTCCTGATTTTATCCCTTGTTATAATTTTATAACAAGGGATTTTTTTGTTTCTATGATTTAAGATGATGAATATTTTAAAAATAAAATTAATTTTCTTGAATTATGCAAGCAAAATTTTATTCCTTCAACCTTAAATAGCCGGGGAGTGAACATCGGTTTTAATTTAATATTCAGATCTATGAAAAAGAACATGGAAAAAGTAGTCACTATGCTGGCAGTAATAATGGGGTTTTCTGTAATAGCATTAGCTAATATTTGGATTCCTTAGGAAATGTGGGAGATAGACAAACGAAATCCTTGTAAAAATGGGGTCTTTGTTCCCGATGGTGGGGAAGAATTTATTGATCATATTCCGGCTATTTCCGGAAATTGTATTTGTGATCCGGGATATTGGGGACCACTTTGTGAGTTTGAGGTGGAAGATTAAAGTATTTGTAACACGAGGGGGACTAAAAAGCCAAAATGTCTCTCAGAGAATTGAATATTCGAAAGGAATCTCCATCAGGAGTACGAATAAAAAGAGGATGGCTAAGACTTTATATTATAATCCTATCTTTTATATGAATTTTGGGCCTGATCCTAAAAAGAAAGCCAAATTCTTAGAGAAAGTGAAAGGAGGACATTTGCTAAATATTGTACCGACTTCTTCCGGGCGTGAAGTACTTTCCTATTTTGAGGGAGATGAGTTGATAGCCTATCAACTTACAGATAAAATATATATTTTTCAGGATACTTGTCGTTTTTATATCGAGAAAGCCGGGATCGTTTATGATGTTTTTCCGGAAGGAATAAAACCTCGTTATCGCATAAATAAAGGAGAATGTCAGGGATTTCTAACTAAAGAAGAATTTCTGACACAAGTTTTTACAAAAAAATGTCATGTGTTCGTTAAATGAAGCGGATAAATATGTGTGGAAAGAATACTGATTTAATGTGCGTTATTATATTTTTATTTTTGATAAGGCCACTGGTCACACTCGGAATTGATACAATAAATGATGAACGAAAAGGCTTTTTCGTTCATCATTTATTGTTTTCGTTTAATACATATAGTCGTAAACAGGCAACTGTACCGGTTTGCCTTTCAGGGCTTCGATGGCTTTTGCGTTGAGGTAGTTTTTGCGGATCACGATACGGAACATGTATTCATCGAACCATTTGTCGGTGAATGTCAGGTAGCCGTTGTGGCCGGAAGCTGCTCCCCAGCTGTTTTCGAACTCCCATTTTACGGGTTTGTCGTTTTCGTCGGTGTCGCAGGCCACCAGAGTCATGGCGTGGGAAGAACCGCTCTGACGGGTGAGGATACGGGCTTTTTTATCCATATCCAGTTTCACGCCTAACAGGGATTCATAATCGTACATTTCGGGATCGAGGATACCTTCTTCCCGGTTGAACTGTTTCCCTACATCGCAGGAGGCATACATCGGCTCGTTGTTTTTAATGGAAGCCAGGGCGGCCTCTTTGATATCTTCGTTGGGCAGATTGAGATAAATCCAGTTGATTCCCTCGATGGTATTCCGGTAATTCTGAATTTCGTATGTTTTGTAATATTCCCGGGTCGGATCGTTCATGATCATGATATAGTTGGAAGGACTGTAGTCGGCCGGGGTGATTTCTTTGTAGAACTGTTTCGGCGTGTAATTGGCCAGCTCTTTGATATTCCCGTCTTTATCCTTATATCTCCACGTAAACTGATGAGGAGGCTCACCCAGGCAGAGGGCCAGAATCCGGTATACTTCTTTCAGCGTAGCCATTTTAGCGTTTGTAAGTTCCTTCCCTTTTTTGCCGGCAGCAGTCATTTCGCGCAGTTCATAACCACCTTGGCGCAGTTTTTCATTGATGATGCTCACCATCTGGGAAGTATTGTTGGAATGAGCGGTTTCGGGCATCACTTCCTGAGGCACTACTCCGTATTTCTCGGCAGCATTGTAATAAAGGTTCCATACTCCGCCGTCTCCTACAGGAGCTTTGAAATATTCCACTACTGTCCGGTCGTCCATCGGTTGCTTGGCGGTTGCGATGATGTTTTCGAGGAAAAGATTCGACTTTTCGAAGATATCCCAGAAATACAGGTAGTTGTGTGAAAAATCGAATTGGCTGAGGTTGTATTTTTTCATGATCGACGGGCGTAATACGTTCATTGAGGTAAACATCCAGCACCGTCCGGAACTGAGCTGATTGGTAATGCCTTTCACATCTGCCCGGTATTTGAAATAATGGTCGATTTTACCTTGCAGATCACGGTTCAGGGCATTGCCTTTGATGTCTTTGTCGGCAGTCAGTATGTTCTGAATGGCTTTCGTAGAAGCATCCTTTTTGAAACTACTCTGGATTTCCTGCAGGTCTTTTTCGGAGAGCGCTTGTGCGAAAACTCCGGAGCAGGCCAGAAAGAGGGTCGTTGTGATTAAGGTTTTCTTCATTGTATCGGTATTTGAATTAAAAAATTACAGATGGATTACTTCGTCATAGGCAGCTGCTGCAGCCTCCATTACGGCTTCACTCATCGTCGGGTGCGGGTGAACGGTTTTGATGATATCGTGTGCGGTAACCCCTTTCTTCCGGGCTAAAACCAGTTCGGCAATCATTTCAGTGACGTTGGCACCGACCAGATGTGCACCGAGCAGTGTATGGTCCTTGGCATTGAAGATCAGCTTTATAAATCCATCGTTAGCTCCGGCTGCACTAGCTTTCCCTGAAGCGGTAAAAGGAAATTTACCGATTTTCAGTTCGTAACCGGCTTCGGCGGCTTTCGCTTCACTCAGGCCGACAGAGGCTACTTCGGGCGAAGTATAGGTACAACCCGGAATGTTGCCATAATCGATCGGTTCGGGAGTCAGGCCGGCTAATTTTTCTACACAACAAATGGCCTCTGCCGAAGCAACATGGGCCAGAGCCGGACCGTGTACGATATCTCCGATGGCATACACGCCTTCGACATTGGTACGGTAGTAGCCGTCTACTTTAATTTTACTTCTTTCCATTTCGATACCCAGTTCTTCCAACCCGATGTTTTCAACATTGGGAGCGATACCGACAGCCGACAATACCATTTCAGCTTCGTAGGTCTCGATTTGATCTTTCTTATTCCGGATATTGATTTTCAATAATTCACCACTGGTATCGATACTCTCGACGGTAGATTTTACCAATACTTCGATACCGGCTTTCTTGAACGAGCGTCCCACCTGTTTAGATACTTCTTCGTCTTCGACAGGCAGGATCGTAGGCATAAATTCCACCAGGGTCACTTTAGTCCCCATCGCATTATAGAACCAGGCCAGTTCCGAACCGATAGCTCCGGAGCCGACTACCAGCAGTGAAGCCGGTCGATGATCGAGGGTCAGCGCTTCACGGTAACCGATAATCCTTTTCCCATCCTGAGGAATGGCCGGCAATACCCGTGAACGTGCACCGGTAGCCAGGATAATATGTTTCGCTTCGTATATCGTTTGTTCCCCGGCGGCTGAAGTAACCGCTACTTTTTTATCTGCCGTCAGTTTCCCATGTCCGGGAATTACGGTAATGTTATTTTTTTTGAAAAGATACTGGATGCCTTTGCTCATTTTGTCGGCAACTCCCCGGCTACGGGCGATGATTGCCTGAAAATCGGGCTCTGCATGTTCGATCTGGATTCCGTAGGCCTCTGCATGTTGTGCATATTCGAGTACCTGAGCCGATTTTAATAAAGATTTGGTTGGGATACATCCCCAGTTCAGGCAGATTCCTCCTTGTTCGGCACGTTCCACTACAGCGACATTAAAACCCAATTGAGCACCACGAATGGCAGCCACATACCCACCGGGGCCACTCCCGATGACGATTAAATCGTAATTCATATTTCAAACGTTTTAAATTTTCTTTGCTGCCACAAAACTAATAAAAGATCAGGGATAAAACAGCGCTTTATCCGATTTGGTAGAAATTTTTTCAAGGAAACTGGAGAAAAAGGGCGAATAATTTAAAAAAGTAGGTATAATTAGTTCGTAAAGTTCTTAAAGTTGCTCCTTCGTTGCTTAAAAGTTCATAAAAAAAGCACCCGCAGGATCCGGGAACTTTATAAACTAATTTAATTTTACAATTGAACGGATGGTTATTTTTTTGTTATCTGATTTTGTTTATCAGCCAGCTGATCAGGAAAAAGAGAAGAAAACAGATTACGATGGTGGCACCGGTGGGAATATTCAGAAAGGCAGAAAGGAATAGTCCGGTAATCGAACCGGCGGTACTGACCAGGGCGGAAGCCAATAGTTGCTGTTTGAAGTTTTTGTAAAAGATGCCGGCGATAGCCTGAGGAATAGTCAGATAGGAAATGACCAGAATGATTCCGGCTAATTTCAGGGACAGCACGATACAAAGGGCGATGATCAGTGTGATGGCGATGTCTATCCGGTTGACATGCACATGGTGAGTACGGCTGTATTCTTTATCGAAAGCGATGTAGAATAACGGACGGTAGAAACGGGCGAAAAAAAGGATGATACCCAGACATAGAACCACGGAAAGGATAATCTGTTCCCGGGTAACGGTCAGGATATTCCCGAAGAGATACGACATCAGATTGGGGGCATACCCTGGAGTGAGGTAAATAAACAGGATACCGATCGCCATACCTGCCGACCAAAAGATGCCGATCAGGGAATCTTCCTTGAGCTTTTTACTGTCGGAAAGGAACAGAATTCCCAGGGCAGATAAAATCGAGAAGGCTGTAGCACCTAACATGGGAGATAACCCGAGGTAATATGAGAGTCCTAAGCCGCCGAAAGAAGCATGGGTGATTCCGCCGCTGATGAATACCATTCGTTTGGCAACGATGTAGGTACCTACCAATCCACAGCTGATACCGATCAACAACGTACTGATCAACGCATTCTGAAAAAAATCATATTTTAAAAGTTCCAGCATCTTCGATTCTTTTTATTCATTATTTCTTCTTCCTTTTTTCCTCAACTCTCCTTTTTCGTCTTTTCCCTTTTCGTCTCTTTGCCTATAGCTTTTAGTAGCTTCACCGCCTGCTACTGTTTACCTTTTTCGTGTTCCTTCAGCACCCGGTGCGGAATTTTTCCGTGAGTGATCAACTCGATGGGACAGTGGTACGATTGCAACTGTTCTGCACTGATCAGGTTAGAATTATGATAATGCAATTCCCGGTTGACACAAGCGATAGTCTTCACATAGGAACAGATAGTTCCCAGATCGTGAGATACCATGACTATGCTCAGCGATTTATTGAGTTCTTCCAGGATGGTGTAAAATTCCTTTTCGAAATTACTGTCTACATAAGTCGTCGGTTCGTCGAGGATCAGGATGCGGGGAGACGCAATGACCGCCCTGCAAAGGAATACCCGTTGCATCTGTCCGCCCGATAAATCGCCGATCGGTGCTTTCTTATATGCTCCCATACCGTATTGATCGAGTAAATCCCAGGCTTTTTGTTTTTCGGCTCGGGTATAGGATTTGTAAAGTCCCTTTTCGGACATCAGGCCGGAGAGGACTACTTCGGTGACATCGATGGGAAAACGCTGGTCGAAACGGCTGTTCTGTGGTAGATAGCCGAAGAGATTTTGTCTGGAGACGGGGTAAATGACCTCTCCGCTATAAGGCTTCAGTAACCCCAGTATCACTTTGAGCAGGGTGGTTTTTCCGCCCCCGTTGGGACCGATGATGCCAAGAAAGTCATGCTCATAAATTTTCAGATTGACTTGATGAAGAATGACTTCATGGTCATATCCGGCGCTTACATTTTTGAGTTCGAGTATGGGGGTCATGTTATTTTTCAGGCAAATATTTATCCAGGGTATCGATCAATCGGTTCATTTCAGCTGCCCAGTTTTCGGTCAGCGGGTCGATCTGAATGATTTGGCCTCCGATTTGTTTGGCTACGGATTCGGCATTATTGACATCGAATTGACTTTGGATAAAGATCATATGGATATTTTTTTCCAGGGCCAGATCGATGATTTTTTTCAAATGGGCCGGATTGGGTTCTTTCCCTTCGTCTTCGATCGAGATTTGTTCCATCCCGTAATCGGCAGCAAAATAAGTCAAAGCCGGATGATAGATCAGAAATATTTTGTCTTTTTTATGATCCAGTACTTGTTTGGCGCGATCGGCAATGCTGTCGATCTTCTGGAGAAGGGCCTGGTAATTTTGTTCGAACTGTAGTTTTTGTTCCGGATATTTTTCCGATAGTACTTCATAGACGGTAGTGGCCATAGTGCGGGCATGTGCCGGAGAAAGCCAGATATGAGGATCTACTCCGTCGTGTTCGTCACCTGCGGCATGCGTATGCCCACAGCTTCCGTGAATCAGTTGCAGGTTGGCGGAGTGATTTACGATTTGGATATCCGGGCGGTTTTCGAGAACAGGAAATAGATGGATTTGTTCGAAAGGTAAATAACCGATGGTGAAACAAAGGTCGCTATCGTATAATTTCTTCAGTTGTTCCGTACTTAGATCACAGGTAGCCGGATTCATACCCGGAGGTATCATGACATTCACCGTCAGGTAATCACCGGCGATTTGTTCTGTCAGGTATTTTTGAGGAAGAATACTGACGCTCACCAGCCGGGTAGAAATGGATTTATTTTTACAGGAAATCAGGAGGTTCCCGATCAGAAAGAAAAAAAGGAATAAACGAAAATATTTGGTAATCATTGTGTTGAATAAAATATGTAAATCAAGTTATCTGTGCTATTTAGATTCGGTAAAGATAAGCTAAATTATCGGAATTTGAAACAGTAGTGTCATTTTCCAAATCTGTATTTTGTTAAATTTTCAATCGGCATTTTTATTTTTCGATTTTTACTTTATATTTGTCATGAATGAATACGAGCCATGGTCCTTTTTAATTCTAATATCAACCTGAATAATAATTGCAATGCAGAGCGGTTGCAAAGGGGAGGTTATGGTTAAAAACGGAACAGATCAGATATATGGATGAGCCTTCCCGATGCGGGGAGGCTTTTTTGTCGGTTATAAACTTAAATTTTTACCCTTATGAAGCAATTATTTTTACCGGAAGACTACACTTCGGTCTTGGATGTATGGCAGACAGAGCATGCCATTAAATTTATCAAGGACACCTTTCAATTGGCGCTGGCTGCGGAATTGAAGTTGCGCCGGATTACAGCACCTATTGTCGTTCCTTCGGGGAAGGGCTTGAACGATAACCTGAGCGGTACTGAACAGCCGGTGAGTTTCGGAGCCCGTGTATTAGGAGGACAACGAGCCGAGATCGTACAATCGCTGGCCAAATGGAAACGTTATGCTCTTTGGCGGCATCATATTCAGCCGGGTATGGGAATTTATACCGATATGAACGCTTTACGTCCGGATGAGACGATCGATAATATTCATTCGGTGTATGTCGATCAGTGGGATTGGGAGAAGGTGATTACCCCGGAAGAACGCACGCCGGAGCGGTTACAGCTTTGTGTCGAGAGAATTTATGCGGCCTTGAAACGTACCGAATTTTTATTGAGTGAACAATTCCCGGTATTACAACCCTTTTTACCCGATCGGATTCATTTTATACATGCCGAAGAGTTGAGAAAGCAATATCCCGGTTTGTCCCCCAAGGAAAGGGAAGAACGAATAGCCTGCCAGTTCGGGGCGGTTTTTATCCGGGGGATCGGAGGAGCTTTGGGGGATGGAACGATTCACGACGACCGTTCACCGGATTATGACGACTGGTCCACTGAGGCGGAAGACGGTTCGGTAGGTTTGAACGGAGATATCATTGTATGGAACCCTGTATTACAGTCTGCTTTCGAGATTTCTTCGATGGGGATCCGGGTGGATCGGGCTGCCTTGGAAAAACAATTGTGGCTGAAAAATGCAGGGGACCGGAAAAAATTGTATTTCCACTCTCTTTTGTTGGAAGGGAAATTACCCCAAACAATGGGGGGAGGAATCGGACAATCCCGGCTCTGTATGCTCTTATTGCAGAAATGTCATATCGGAGAGGTACAAGCCGGCTTATGGCCCGATGAGGTATTGACCGAATGCGAAAAAGCCGGGGTGTTTTTGTTTTAATACCGATAAAACAGAAAAAACGGTAACAACGGAAAGCATTATTGCTATTACCCTTGTTACCGTTTTATCGGTTGGCACCTGATTATTTTATTTCCTTCATCAGGCTTTCTACAGCTGCTTCCAGTTGCAGATCACGGCCTTTCATGGCGCTGGCCGGGTCGTTGGTCACTTTGATGTCCGGTTCGAGCTGCATATTCTCCAGGATGCGGCCTTGGTTGTCTTTCATTCCTACCTGAGGAATACCGAATACCAGGCTCGGATCCATCAGAGTTTCCCACCATACGGCGGTCATCGTTCCCGGTACAGGCATACCGATTACTTTACCGAGTCCCAGTTCTTTGTAGGCCCAGGGGAATCCGTGAGCGTTACTGTAGTTGCTTTCGCTGACTAATACGGCCGACGGTTTGTTCCATTGAGTGAACGGATCTTCACCGATGAATTGGCCACGTGGAACGAATTCGGCGTATTTCTTACCGCTCAGCAGGTGTAACAGGTCTTCATGTAGCCAGCCTCCGCCGTTGTAACGGGTGTCGACGATTATCGCTTCTTTGTTCCGGTATTTGCCCAGTATTTCAGAATATACTTTACGGAAACTGGGACTATCCATGCTCTTCACATGTACGTAACCGATTTTCCCATTGGATAGTTTTTCAACCATTTCCTGGCGTTGTTTTACCCAGCGGTTATATAGTAAACCGTTTTGGTTGCCGTAAGTGGTCGGTTTCACATATTCCTCCCATTCCTTTTTGGCAGAAGGATCGTAGATTGTCAGCATTACCCGTTTACCGCTCAGGTCTTCCAGTATCTGGAAATAATCCTGTCCTTTTTTGATTTCCTGATTGTTGATTTTCCGGATAATCATACCGGGTTTGATTTTACCACTGGTTAGATCCAGCGGACCTTTCTCCAGGATTTCCTTGATCTTCAGGCCATCGCCGTCGAATGTCTCGTCGTAAAAAACACCCAGGGCTGCCGTCTGTGAAGAACTGCCGCCTCCTTTGTAGCTGGCACCGGTATGGGAAGCATTCAGTTCGCCCAGTAATTCGGCCAACATTTCGGCAAAGTCGTAATTGTTGTTGATATAAGGCAGGAAGCGGGCATATTCTTTTTTATAGAAAGCCCAATCGATATTGTGAATAGTAGGATCGTAGAATTTATCTACTACTTGCTGCCAGACGTGATCGAACAGGTAAGCCCGTTCTTCGGGTTTCTTCCATTCGAACTCGGCATTGTAGCTCATACCTTTCAACTGGCCGGAATTCATATCCACTTTAGAGATTTGTCCGCCGGAAAGCAGGTACAGGTTTCTGCCGTCTTTACTCATAACGAGAGCACCGCCTCCTTTGTTCAGTTTGGATAACATACGGGTACTTCCGTTTTTAAAGTCTCTGACCCAAAGGTCGTAACCGCCTTCAAAAGCGCTCAGGTAATATAGTTTTGAAGCGTCGTTGGTCAGTACGGCGTCGCCCAGACGGGAAGAATGGATGGTCAGGCGTACCATCCGGTCTTCCAGGTTTTCAAAGTCGATTTTGAGTTCGGGGAGCTTGTTTTCTTCTGCTTTCGCTTTTTTACCTTCTTTTTCTCCTTCGTCTTTTTTATCTCCCTCTTCTTTTTTACCTTTTTTCCCGGCTTTATCTGCTTTGTCACCTTTCTTTTCCTGTTTCTTTTCAGCTTTGGCTTTTTCTTCGGCTTCTTTCCTTTTCTGTAACTCTTTTATTTCTTTATGAAGAGCCAGTTCTTCTTTGTTCATTCTGAATTCATCCCAGGCTTCCGGATCCAGGAATAAGGCATAGATGTCGTATTGAGCTCCCCAACTACCGTGGCTACGCATACCTTGACGGTCGGTCGACCAAATGATGGCTTTTCCGTTCATCATCCATTTGGGATTCTGATCGCTATATCCACTGTTGGTCAGGTTGTGGATTTCTCCGCTGCCGTCGGCTTTTACAAGAGCGATATCGTTATGCTGCCAGCCGCCGTGTTCGAAATATTTAGCCAGGATCCACCGACCGTCGGGAGACCATTGATACCATTGGTCGCCGTCTTGATAGGAATAGTTGTATTTAGCCGGAAGTACCGTTCTCGATTTTTTGCTTTTCAGATTGATTACCTTGATTTCGGTCCGGTTTTCGAGGTAAGCGATTTCTTTACCATCCGGAGAGAAAGAGGGTTGGAAACAAGCATTAGTACCCTTGGTGATCTGCTCTTCTTCGATTTCTTTGGCATAAGCGAAAGATTTATCGTCTTTGTCTTTGATCCGGGCGACATAGATATTCCAGTGACCGTTCCGTTCACCGGCATATACCAAAGAACGGCCGTCCGGTGAAAATTCGACTGAACGTTCCTGAGTGGCCGTATTGGTGATTCTTTTCGTCGTACCGTATTCGGCGTTAGCTACATATACATCTCCGCGAACAATGAAAGCGAATTCTTTGCCGTCGGGTGACAGAGCCATCTCGGAAGCTCCCCGGTTCCAATTCATTTTAGCAATAGGGGATTCGGTATTGTCGGCGATGATATCAACCGCTAATTTTTTCGGTTGTTTTCCGGGTTGCAGGGTGTAGATCTCTCCGTTGAAAAAGTAACACAACAAGCCGTCTTCAGAGCTGCTCAGGAAGCGGACCGGATGTTTGCTGTGTTTGGTGATTTGTTTGATGTCCGAAGGATTTTTCAGGGACATTTTGCATACATTGAAATCCCCGAAACGTTCACTCAGGAAATAGATGTTTTCGTCGTTATCGGCGAATACCGGGTTGCGGTCTTCCACCTGTTTGTTCGTCAGGTTGGTAAATTCCCCGCTTTTCAAGTCGTGAATCCAGATATCCCGGCATACGGAAGATTTGTGGTGTTTCCGCCAGTTGTCTTCATATCCTTTATAATCGTGATAAATGATTTTATCGCCTTTTTTGTTGAAATTGATGTCGAAGGCGTCGAACGTCAGAAACTGTTCCGGCCGTCCTCCATCGACACTGATCTTGTACACCTGCCCTCCACTGGGGAACTGGCCGTATTCTGCATCGGGCATGACATTGGAACGATAGAGGATTTCTTTACCGTCGGGAGTGAAACATACGGGGATTTCGCTGCCTGAATAATAGGTCAGGCGGGTAGGGGTGCCGCCGCTTACCGGAACGGTATATAGGTTCAATCCTTCGTCCCGGGCAGAAGTGAAAGCGATGGTTTTTCCGTCCGGTGACCAAACAGGCCGGCTGTCATAAGCCGGATGGGTGGTCAGCTGGGTAGCTCTACCACCTTCACTGCTTACCAGAAAGATGTCTCCTTTGTAACAGAATGCGATGGTTTTTCCGTCGGGAGAAATCGCCGGATAACGCATCCATAGCGGATTTTCCTGAGCTGACAGCCCGGAAAAAACAAGGGCTAGAAACCCTGTACAGATAATTTTGATCAGGTTCATGTTTTGCTATAATTGATGTTAAATTTATATCCACCCTCATTTGAAATCACCCGAAATCGAACGACCTCGGTATAAAACGGTGTTAAAAGTAGTGATTTTAACTGTAAAGCGAAATCGGTTGCAGAAGTTTAACGAAAAATTTGGATTTGGACTTGGATAAACAAACGGGGCTGTTATAGAATGAATGGTATTCTCCAAACAGCCCCGGAAACCGATATACTTTTATTTTATAGATAATTTTTAGGTAAAGTATAATTACAGTGTCTTAACTGAAATAGATAATAGTATATTATAGAATATTTTATTTTTGCAAAATAATATAATTATTATTTGATTTGTAAACTAATCTGGATTTGTATTCAGACTAGTTATTGGGAAAATAATAATTTTTATTCATTTTAATTAAATATTGTAAAAGTGTTTATTCTTGTCTCTGTCATAATTTAATAGGTGTATGATGAAAAAATATCTTTCTCTATTTTTTATCCTGCTTTCGATGGCTTGTAGCAAAAAGAATCGGATCACTGAATTGAAGATGCCTCCGGTGATTCATCTGACCGGTGAAAAGGTTGAAACTATTCTGCCCCGGTGTTATGAAACCGGTGTATTGGTAGACTCTTTTTTGGTACTGAAAGAAAAATGTACGGATACCATGTTTTATCTTTTCAGTACGAACACTGACCGGGAAATTTTTCGATTTGGAAGGGAAGGACGGGGCGTTTGTGAGTTTTATTATCCTTTTTTTCTAGTTAACTCCTTTGCTTATGATTCGCTGATTATTTACGATAGCCCTGCCGCTACGTTAACAAAAATAGATTTAGCTGCCCTTGTGGAAAGCCGGGATATAGCGAAATGCGTAAATTCGGAGCATTTATATAGAAACCTGAATTTTATGTATAACTTCAATAAGATAGATTCTGCTTTTATCGGAACTTTTATCGAGAAAGACGAGGGGCTTTTTTCCTTTTGTAACCGAAATAACGGAGAGATAAAAAATACGGATTATGTTCCTTATTATTTTTATGAAAAGGGACGTAAAGATGCTTATTGCCATCATGTACTAGTTTCTGAAAAGGACAATTCGATTATCGTCCCGTTTAAATATATGAATTTAATTAACTGTTATGATTTGGATGGAAATTTAAAGGTGACCTATGCTTTGGATTGGATCAAAGAAGAGATAAATACACAAATTCGGGTGGATGAACATACGACAGTAACTTTTTATCGGACTTATGCTACCCGGAATCGGTGTTACTTGGTTTGGGATGGACATAAAATTGAAGAAGAACTTCGGAAATATCCTGCTAAGATTGTGGTGATGAACTGGCAAGGAGAATTGGAAAAGGTATACCAATTGGATAATTTTGCAGATTTTATCATCCCGGATGAAAAACAGCGTATGATTTATGTTGGAGTATATAATGCCGGATTGGAGTTTGTCGAAATCTACAAATACCCGATGCTTTAGAATAAAAAAACGTCCCCGAAAGGACGTTTTTAGGGATATTCAGTAAATGTCCCTATAAAATACAATGGCATATGAAGATGCCCCAGTATAATCACTTCATATGTCATTTTTATTGTCATTTTTCTGT
>NZ_CFKYFN010000106.1:0-17250 GCF_985060555.1 Odoribacter sp.
CATTCCCTAATCCCTAACTTTTTAAGCACCCGAAACGAAAACGACCGATGCGACAGAAAGACGCATAAAAAAAATGTCGGATAAACGAGAGGCAGATAAGATAGTTTGAAACTGCCTCAGTCAACGAACTTATCTGCCTATCTAATATGGAAAGCCTCAATGCTGTATTCATCGACCAGGGATTGCCTCAATCAGAACGACTTGTCAAACTCAACAAAATCGCTATCCATCAGATGAGTGTGCTGGAAAGCGGAGATTACGAACGTAAATTGTTAAAATAAAAACATCCAAAAATGGACGAAACCTATTCCAAAGAAAGTTGTCACCGAATCATTACCTTTATTAATTCTCAAGCACGCCGATAAAAGTTTATTACTCAATTGTTCTGGCGTGGACGAGTGGCGCATACACCAGATTCAGACCAGTGCATAACATCAGCTTTCCGCATTCTGTGCTACCTCTAAAACGCAAAAAAACGCTGAACTTCAATAGCATTCAGCGTTTTTTATTCAAACTCTCTTTTAGGTTTACAGGCCTACAAGGAAGTGCCACTGCCGGATGAAATGGCTGTCTTCCTCAGCAACATCCTGACTTTTATCAGTGCGTCAGCCAGCCCTTCCCCTCCAACCACGACAAACCAACCAACTACTTCCTCGACCGGAAAGTCATGTCCACCAAATCGGCGCCTTTAAACAACGACTTGGCAAACTTCTGAATATCCTTCGGGGTCAGCTTGTCGAGGATTTCTTCAAAATTCTTCGGATCGGCCGGATTGATACCCGTCAAATAATAATCATAGAGGGCATTCATCCAATAACCGTTGTGCGGTTTCGATTGTTCCCGGCCTTTGCGCATGGCAGCGACCACCTTGTTAAACTCTTCGGCTGTCGGTGCTTCCCGCATGATTCTCTCCGTTTCGGCATAAATCAGACTCTTCAGATGGTCGGCACGCTCCGGGTCGCAATCGAAAACCATCATCATCGTATAACAGGCATAAGGGTCCCGGCTCGAACTGGCATCTAAATTCACCCCATACGTTCCACCCTCCTTCTCGCGGATGTTCTCCGTATAACGAAGATTAAGGATACCTTTAAGAATAGCGTTGCAGATATTATTGCGAACGCTATATTTCATCTCTTTCAAGAAATTCGTGATCACCGTCGCTTTCGGCGTTTCAAGGTCCAGTTCAATCACTTTCACCGTTTTACCCTTCGGAGAACGGACGCCATTATCGCGCCACGTCTCCTTCCGGTAATCCGATTTGAGCGAGCCGATGTACTTCTCCACAAGCGGTTTCACGGTTTCGGCATCGATATTGCCGACAATAAAGAAAGTGAAATCACTGGCATCCTTGATACGCTCCCGGTAGATACGTTCCATCTCGGCCAAATCCATACGGTCCAGGTAGGCCTCGTTGTAAAGCAGGGTCCGCGGATGATAATCGCTCATGATAAGGCTCATCGAATCCTGCATGATCGACTGGGGGCTATTTTTCATGAACTGGAGAGCCGCCCGGTTGCGGTTCTGTATGGATTCATATACCTCGCGGTCGAAACGGGGTTTCTCAAACCTCAGATACAGTAATTGGAGCATGATTTCAAAGTCGCCGGGAACAGAAAAACCGCTGACAGTTTCCGCTAAGTTTCCGATACCCACCTCACACGATGCCTGTTTGCCGGTGAGCAGCTTACCGAGCGCAATGACATCGAAATCACCCACTCCCGAAGCGGAGGCAAAACCGGCGGCATTGCTGGCCGAAGGCAACAGGTCCGTATCGTAGAGCGAAGTTCCGCCCTTGCTGTAAGCCGTCAACGACACCGTCTCTTTTTCGTAGCCCGCTTTGCGGAACACCACTTTCGCACCGTTTCCGAGTGTCCATTCCACCGCATCAAAGGCCGGCAAGGCTTTCTCCGCCACCACCTTCGACCCCGGCAGTTCCTCCCCGATGAGCGTACCTCCGACCATTTCATCCTGATAAGGGGCTATCTCGGACTGAGCGACCTTATCCATGACAGCCAGCACCTCTTCACGGGTCAGATGGGTCACGCCTTCCGAAGGGCCGCTGACAACCACGGTACGGTTGTGCGCTACATTTCCTTCCGCAAATTTGGCGTTCACATCCTCCACCGTAATGGTGGGAATCAATCGGGTCATGAAATCATAATAATAATCGAAAGAGACCATCGGTTTTTGTTCCAGAAAATGGGCTTGCATACTTTTGATAAAACTCTCATTGGGAGTACGGTCTTTCACCTTATAGGAGGATTCCAACCCCACCAACAGATTCGTTTTTACCCGTTCTAATTCCGTAGGGGTGAAACCGTAGCGGCGCACCCGTTCGTTCTCTGTCAGGATGGCTTCCAACGCCTCCGCTTCACCGTTGGGTTTGGCGGTCACGGAAATGTCGTAGGAATCGTAGCCGCGCATAAAGCCGCCAAAACCGATACTGCCTCCGAGGAAAGGCGGATTGGGCTGCTGCATCAGTTCACCGATGCGAGCCCCGATCATGCTGTTGCACAACGTGACAAGCAAATTGCTTTTCAAATATTGATGCGTCTGCTTCTCCTCTGCTTTCATCCCCGGCAATATCGTGGTGATGCTGACGGAAGACTGTTGCACTTCCTTGTCGGTAGCCAGGCAATAGTAAATCTCCTCGTGTCCGGGAATTTCGAAAAAAGGACGCGGTTTCGGATTCTCGACCGTCGGGATGGAAGAAAAAATTTCCTTGACACGCTGTTCCATCCGCGCCACGTCAAAATCGCCCACCACCGCAATAGCCTCCAAATCGGTACGATACCACTCACGATAAAAATCACGGATGGTCTGATGTTTAAAATTTTTGATAATATCGAGGTCACCGATTACATCCCGTTCGGCATATTTCGAATCCTTGAACAACACCGGCAACGTCTGTGCCAGCAAACGGAACTGAGGCGTACGGCGGGTGCGCCACTCCTCGGAAATAACACCCCGTTCGGCATCGATTTCATCACCGTCAAGCGTCAGGTAGTACGACCAGTCGTGCAGTATCAGCAGACAGGTATCCAAAAGCCGCACATCGGTGGCAGGCACGGCGCTGATATTATAAACCGTTTCATTCTGAGCCGTATAAGCATTGATGTTACCGCCAAAGGTCACTCCGTACTTCTCCAAAGTGGTAATGATTCCCTTGCCCGGAAAATTTTTAGTCCCGTTAAAGGCCATGTGTTCCAGAAAGTGGGCCAAACCGTTCTGGTCATCGTTTTCAAGCAATGCACCCACATTGCGGATAATATAAAAACTGGCCCGGTCTTTAGGCTCCTCATTGTGACGGATATAATAAGTAATGCCGTTGGGCAGTTTACCGACCACCGTATTCGGGTCCGCAGGCAACGGACGTTGCAAATCGACTTGCCCGTAACTTCCCAATCCCAGGAAGAGACAGACGGATAAGAAAAATGTGCGTATATTCATAACTCATGTAATAAATAATGACTGATCAATTCATTCCGGACAATTGTTCCGTCAGTTCGCTGACGTTGCTGCCGGAAAAGACAATCCGGCCTTCGCTGTCCACCAGAAAAAAAGCAGGTATGCCGTAAAGCTGGTATTGTTCGGCAAACGCTTTAGTCTGTTCGGGCAAACTGCGGAATTGCCCCCACGGCAAGTTCTCTTCCTTCAGGGCCTTCTGCCAGTCCGCCTCTTTCTCGTCGAGGGAAACACTCACAAAACGGATTTTTCCGCCATAGTCCTTATATACTTCCCGCAGGAGAATCAGGCTCACCCGGCAGGGAATACACCACGACGCCCAAAAGTCTATCAGCGTATATCCGTCGGGATTCATCTGGGCAGGCAGCGACACGGTTTTGCCATCGACACCGACCACTTTATCGTCTTGCAACGGCGACCCCTGCACCAACCGGGCGGCATCGTGCAGGTAGCAGCGAAAATCCGCCAACGCGGCGCAAGTATCCAGACACGAAGCAAAGAGCTGTTCCAGACCATCGAGATAAGCCTGGTCGTAAGTAAAAGCAGGCTTCTTCAACATGCCGGCAACATAAAGCCTGACAGCCAGATTATCGTTGCTACGGATAAACGCCCGGCTCATTTCCTCAAGTTCCGACTCCATCGCCTCCATCCGGCTGTCATCATCCGCGCCCCGATTCCCCTGCTTACGGAGTGCCTGTATGCCATAACGCAACGGAAGAGTCTGTTGCTGATAACTATAATAAGCATCTTGGGCGGCAGAGCCTTTCACCCTGTAATTCTTTTCTTTCCGGATATCATAAAGCCCGTATGCCTGCGGCAGACTGTCAATATGCGGCGTCGTAAAGGCAAGCCGGCCATTCCCGGCAAAAAAATCCAGTTCATAACAACGCATCAATTCCTGACTCTGGCCGGAACGCCGGATATAATCGACATTATCCAGACTGAGCTTGCACAGCGTGGGGGCATCCAATTTACCACACAGTTCAAATTTTCCTCCCACAACATAGGCGGTAGCCAATTCCCGGTCCCACCGGTCAGCAGGCCGCAACGTGACTTTCGTACTGTCCATCGCACCCGGAACAGTGCCCCGCAGGACAAACCGGTCGGCAGGCTGCTGCGTACAAGCCGCCACCCCGAGCCATATTAAAAAATAAAACTTTCTCATCATTCCATTCCTATTTATTTCACCTATTTAAAATTACTTAATCCAAATTTCTGTAATCTATCACTTTTTCTGCACGTGGCTTACGCGGCGCCACCCATTTATAATGCAATATATACTCCGGATCATTGTACATCCAGGATTCACTGATACCGACCAATCCCCAGCCAGCCCCTCCCTCAAGCCAAAAGGCCACACCGTTGTCTGTCCAAAAATAAACCCGGACAGAAAAGCCGGCATGCATATATTCATAATCCGGATCATGAGGATAGGTTACCATATAATAGGCTCGCCCCTCATGGTCACTACGCATTTTACCGGCAGAGAGCGTATCATTTTTACTCCCGACAATCATTCTGTCGATTAACGGCGGCTCTATCTCACGATAATACTCGGGAGCATAGCGTTGCACCATTTTATCTGCCTCTTCTACCAAATATTCCCGGCATTGCCGACCACCCAAAGAATCCAGATTCAAAAAACGCTTCATTATCAAAGAATCCGCCTCTGCCTCCGGCTGAACTCTCGCCACAACCGGAAAAGTTAACCAAACCAATAGTATACAAGCCCATGTTTTCACAACACAATATTTTCAGGTTAAAATGAAAGAATAAAACGAATCCGGACTTTGCAACAGGTCATTTATTTCCCCAAATACTTTTCCACGGCCAAGCGCAGGGCGTCGGCATTGTTGCCGCTAAAGACGATTGCACCGTCAGGAGCGATTAACATCAAGCGAGGAATACCGCTGATATGGTAAGCCTGCTGAGCGGCAGTCATCTGCTCGCGGCTGCCTGCCCACAGTTGCATCCAGGGCATAGCCTCCTCCTTCATCGCTTTTTCCCAATCCGCCTGCTTCTGGTCGAACGACACGCTAACCACCGTCAGACGGGAGCGGTCGTAACGTTTGTAAAGCTGCTCCACCTTGGGAATCGCCCAACGGCAGGGACCGCACCACGATGCCCAGAAGTCCACCAACGTATAACGGTCGGGCTGCAAATATTGCGACAACTTCACCGTCCGGCCTTCCGCATCGGTCAGTTCTATCTCCTTATAAGGCGCCCCTTTATACAGCGAGCGAGCCTTTTCCACCATTTTCAGCACCACGGGACGGCGTACCGTATCGTCAATTCCGGCGGCTATGCGGCCCAGTTCCTCCACCTCTTCCTGACTACGCGCAAAAGTGTTGTTCAGCAAGCCCCCCGCAATAAACAGCGATAAAGGCGATTGCGGATGCCGGCGGATAAACTCCATTTTAGCGGCATCAACAGCTTCTTCCGCCGCCTGTCGCCGGGGATAGAGTTCGTCGAATTGGCGGTCGAATACTTCCGGCGCATACCTCTCCTGCTCACTCTTTAAATTCAGCATAGCCACATCGTTATCAGCCTTCGAAAGCGCCAATTTCAAAGGCAGCAAGGCGTCCTGATATTCATAATATTCCCGTTGCAGCGCACCGCCTTCCACCCGTGCTTTCGGAACGGCAAACTCCGCCATAAACGGATGAACGAACTCCATACTATCGAGATGGGCCACTTCCACCGTCAATTCAGAATTATCAAGAAACAGATAAGTATTGACCATTCTCCCCATTCCGGAAGAAGCATTCTGCTCGCCCGTATAAATCAGCAAATTGCAATACCTCGGCGAAACCACCGCTCCCCGCAATTCGAATTTGCCATCACGCACGGTATCCACCGCAAACGTCCCTTCGCCCTCCATGTTGCGAAGAGCAACCGCCATTCCATCCCGCAAGCCGGGAAAACTCCCCCGCACCACGAACTCTTCGGTACGGGAAGCACAGGCGCTGCATAACAGCAGCGCCATGCCAAAAAAGAAATTCTTATTCATAAAAATCAGTTAGAAATCCGTATCACTTTCCGGCATCCCGGCAACAACGCACACGCATCAGCCTTTGTAACGTCACCGCACCCCGATACACTGTCGTATAATGAGCACCTATTTTCCGAAACCAAACGGTAGCAGTCTGTAAACCGTTATCCTTTACCTCCGAAGCCGACCAATAATAGCCGTATTCCCCCACAAAACTCCAAAAAAGTCCTGTTTCCCATGCTGCGGTACTGGCGGCCTCTCCCCCCAACAACAGTGCCATGCCCGTACCTTCCTCACCTTGTTGCAAAAGCGTTGCTTCCCGGCTTCCGCGCCAACCCTCTGCATTGGCATCCCCGGCGGACATGCCCAGCGCCATCTCCAGATTTTTCCAATCCTCATCGGTAGGCAGACGCCACCCCTCCGGACAACTCTCCACCGCCTCCTGCCAGGTATAAAAATTACCGTATGTCTCATAATCCGCCTCAAAATCGGTATTAATCAGTTGAGACCGGACCGCAACCGGATAATTAGCCCCGAATACATCATACGTACACTCATAATACGGTAGTCCCCCAACCTGATATTTCAAATTCTCAGTCATCCATTCCAAATCACCGATACGCACCCAGCCGTAGGTATTCCCGTCGCGCACATCCGTATACTCGCCCTTAGCCGCAGGACGGACGTCCGGCAATTTATCGTCATCGCTGCACGAGCAAAAAACAGCACAGCAGCATACATACATAGATATTACAAATCTTTTCATAATCAATTGAATTTTATTCCGGTTTCATCAAGCAACGGTTTGATAATGTCATATTTCTTCCGGGTATACCCGTTAACATCATTTTCCCCGTATTTGGCAAAAAACTCCTCTTCCGTCATCGACAGGCAAGCCTTAATATAATTGACGGCATCATCTTTCGGAGACGGGAAATAAGAATCAAGAGGATCATCCTCCAAAAAACCCAACTCCAACGGGTTATAATAAATCGGTTGCCAAGTCACCCAATCAATACCCACTTTAGGAGCTCCATAATAATAAGAACTCTGCTCAAAAAAACTTCCGGCTTTCCCATCCGTATATCTCTTATCCGAAGTTCCTCCAAAAGAAGCAAAAATCATCTCGCAACAAATATCCTGTGCATATCCTTTCAACTCCTCATCAGCCAACTCCCACAACCGATTCACATTCAATGCCAGACACCGCAAATTATTATAAGTCAATGGAGAGCCGACATACTCATAATACCCCTCCAGCTTATTCTGCTGATACTCATCTATGCCATTGGCAACCATCATAGAATAAGGCATGACCGTCTTAATATAAGGCAACAAATCATACTGCAAAAAATTGACCACTGCCCGTTTCTGCTCCAAAGTCTGCAAATAATCAAACTTAAAACGGGTAAAACCGACATTCGTGAGAGAATACTCCAACCCCAAAAGTTCCGTTTCATAAAAAGGATTCCCGTTTCCGTCCAACCCTTTATACTCATGCCGAAGCGTATCGTTAAACAAAAGGTGGCAGCCGGTGGCCTTGTAAAAATCCTCCCTCAGTTTTGTTTCCTCATCCGTAGCCCCGGGCAACGTAGCAAAAGGATTAGACATACCGTTCGGAACAACCGGATCTTCCTTTTGACAGGCACACAAACACCCTGCCAAAACAAACATATATAAAACTCTTAACTTCATAACTGCTTTATTTATACCTGATTTCAATTACCCACACTCACCGTATTACCGGAGCGAGGCGGACGCTGATTAGTCTCTAACGTATTCTGGAAATCCAGCACCTCCTTCGGAAGCGAAAGAGTATAAGCCGCATCGTTCTCCTCCAAAACATAAGTCGTCATTTCAGTCGGATTCGAGATGGGAGGCAAATAACTCACATAAACATACTTAATATACTGATGTGTGATTCTTTTGGAATACGGGAACTTCTCACACACTGTATACCGACGCAAATCAAACCAGCGATGTCCCTCAAAACACAGTTCACACTGGCGTTCCCGCCGGATAAGCTCTACCAGTTCCTGACCGCCCTCGGTTATCTCCCGGCTTTCCTTCAACCGATGGTCCCGCAAAGTCTTAAGCATCCGGCGTGCAGTCGTTTCGTCGCCCGAACAAGCTGCCGCTTCCGCCGCATTCAGATAAGCCTCCGCCGTCCGGAACATAAAATGATCAGAAGCCTCCTTATACCCTGTCTCCCAGCCTTTCACCTTACAAAACACCCATGCGTTGGTATAAACACTATTCGTCGATGCTCCTCCTATTTCCTCCTGCATAATATAATACCGGGTACGCCAGTCATTATCCCCTTCGGTAAAGGCCGAACTTAAATCCTCGGAAACAACATAAGCCGGATACTTCTCACCCTCCTCCCGGGAAGAATACATATAAGCCGACAAAGCATGTCCTCCCATAGAAAAGATCATCTCCGGAGAAGCCTTCGTAAACACTTCCTCCCCGGCAACATGCGTACTCAAATCCACCAATTCCCCCCGGCTCTCCAACACCTTACCGGCATACTCCAAAGCTCTGTTCCAATTTTGCATGTAAAGATACACCCGGCTTTTCAACAAATAAACCGCGGTAATATCCGCACGGTAAGGATGATTCTTCACCTCATTCCCCTTCAAATAAGCGTCAGCTTCCTCCAAATCGGCGAGCACCCGGGCATACACCTCCTCCACCGTATTCACCACATAATCCTTATCCTCCACAAACTCCGTCAACTTAAGAGGTACTGCCGGAGTAGCCACATTCTTAGGACAATAAGGCTGCCCATACAAATTCACCAAAGTAAAATAATAAAGAGCCCGGAGGAAATGGGCTTCCCCCTTGATACGCCGCCTTTGCAACTCTTCCACCTGATTATTCGCCGACAACTCATCAGCGGAAACCAACACCATATTGCAAATATTAATACAAGAATACGCCTGCTTCCAATCCCTGTTTTCCGCTACGCGGACATTGCCCTCATAAGGAAGTCCGACACTCTGCTGCCAGGCGTACCAGCCGAACATACCGGGCTGTATCTGATAAAGATCGCCGACACCTGTCCGGCTATTAAAAGCCATCTCATCCGCCATGTGATGAGTGGCCTGAAAATACGCATCCACCACCGTCGACATACCGTAATCTCCGGCCTCAGACCTTCCCCACGGCAAATAACCTTTTCCCAGCAACACCTCATCCAAATCCGAAAAAGATTCCACTTTAGCAAGATCCTGCGAATATTCCTTCAGAAAATCAGAACATGCGCTGAACAATCCCGCAATACAACATATTATCAATATTCTTTTCATATACCCCATGTTTTAAAATGAAACGGTTAATCCAAAAGTGTACGTCGGACGGTCACTCAACTGAATTGCGGCAAAACCGCCCTGCGTAGGGGTCTGACCTTTCAATTCTTTGGCAGACACCGTAAACAGATTCGTCGCCGACAACGTCAAATCCAAACGCGACAAACGAAGCCTCTTCAGCACCTCCTCCTTAAACTCGTATGTCAAACTGAGATTAGAACACTTCAGATAATTACCGCTAACCACACGGTGATTACCATAATCATACATATCCCAGGGAGAAACCGCAATAGGTTGAATCCCCTGCTTAGAATCACTCCAATGCCTTTCATACAAAGGATAATTGTCATCCCCCTTGCCGATAATCGCCGGTATATCGGTACGACGTTCATCACCCGGTTTCTGCCAGCGGTAGAGAAAATCCTTGCTCACATTATTCTCAGGACGGATATTCTGGGCATCCATCACAGTAGCGGCAGAGCCGTTATAAATAGCGAACAGACGGATTTTATTGCCCAAACTATACGCAAAATTACCGGAAAGCCGAACATTCCTCCAGCGCAGCGTCGTGCTCACATTACCCGAAATCGTCGGCTCGCGCCGTCCCGAAGCCTCCAACACACGGGTATAAGTATCATACTTACTGAGGCCGTACAACGCCTCCGGGTTGTCCATATAATCGTCAAACATCGGTCCGCCATTCACAGGGCTCAACCCCACAAACTTATAAGAATAAAACGTTCCGATGGGTTTACCCTCCACCAAAGCCGATCCGTTCAAAAAATCAGAAAGCTCGTATTGATTGGCATCGGGTTTATTTTTCATCTTATTAAAAGTCTTGGAAACAGAAGTCGACACCGACCAAAACCAATCCTTCGTTTGAAGCGGAAGGAAAGTCAGCGACACATTATAACCGTGATTATCGATATCCCCCCGGTTTATCTTATAGCTGTCCGTCGGCAATCCGTTCATCGAGGCCACCAACTTATCCATAAAAGCATCCTCGGTATGCTTCCACCAATACTCCGCCTCTACCATCACCTTTCGCTGAAACAATCCCAACTCCGTCCCCAAATTATAAGAAGTGGTCGTCTCCCATTTCAGATTCGGGTTGGGATAACGCGTCACGGAAGCCGTATTCTCGCCGAAATGAGAATTCAGCGGCTCCTTGGAAATAATCATCACCGGACTTTCGGAACTCAGCATATTCCCCTGATAACCGAACGATGCTTTCAGCCGGAAGAAATCCAGCCAATCCACCTCCCTTATTCCCGACAATTCAGAAACATTCCAGTTGGCAGACGCCGACCAAATGGGCAACAACTTATCATTACTCCGGTCACCGAACGCATTGGAGCCGTCCACCCGGGCATTGGCATTCAAAGTAAAATAATTGTAATAACTGTAAGACACAGAAACATAACTCGAAACAGTATTACTTTTACCATCCGTCAGTTGGGCCGGATTTTGAAGCACCCATTTAGCATAATCGGGAAACTTCGTCGGGTCTACATCCTTAACAAAACTCATACCCCGGTCCCTGTAATAACCGCGGTCAGTACGGGCATACCCCCTGCTACGGGCAGAACTCATCTCAAAACCGATCGTTCCGCTAATATTATGCTGTTTCAATTCACCGAAAGAATGATTGCCGTCCAACTGCAAACGTACCGTATAGGCATTATTATCCGACTCATTATAAGTAAGCTCCCCACCGTAGGGCAACAAACTCGTGCCTCCGGTATAGGTGGGATTTCCCAGATAATCTTTCTCCCCTTCCGTCCTCGGAGCCGGCAACACCCCGTATTCCGTACCCCGTAACTCCGCAGCATAATTGGTCTTCTCTCCCCACCAACCTTCCTGCACAGTATTCGAAACCTGGTAAGAAGCAATGGCACTGGCATTCAGCCAACTGGTCAGATTAAACTGCAAATTGGCCGTTATGGACAATCCCGAGCCACGTTGATCATAAGAACTATTCTCCAGTTCATTCAGAATATTGTAATTAAAATACTGAGGCTCCATCCCGCCCGGCTTTCTTTTCAGAAAATAAAAATACTCCCCATTCTCATCAAAAGCAGGCAAAGCCCGGGTAGTATTATAAGCATACTGCATCGGCGACAAATCCTGCTGATAATACCGGCGGGAAGAAACATTTCCTTTCACACTCAAAGAAGCACGCATCCAATGGGTCAGATTGGTATTCAAATTCAAAGCCGCCGTATAACGCTCGTTATTATCATCCCAAATCACATCATTATCACGGGTATAACCGATAGAAGCATAATAATTCGCTTCCGATGATCCCCCGGAAATACTGACCGTATGCGAGTGAGACACCGTATTTTGGGTCAGGAGATCAAACCAATCCGTATTCAACGTCTCAAGCTGCTCCACCTCCCTCGCAAACTGCTCGTCGGATAACTCATGATTATACAACTTAGTCAACAAACCCTCATACCCTACGAGATTCATATCCGTCGGAAACTGATAATGCTGTGCCACCAGGTCGCGTGAAAACCGAATCCGTTCAGCGGAATTCATCACATTAATAGCCCGGTCACTGTAAGCAGGCCGCTGGCGGAAAGTGGTGCTCAGATTATAGCTCACAATGGGACGTCCGACGCGTCCTTTCTTGGTGGTCACCACAATCACACCGTTGGCGGCACGAGTTCCGTACAAAGCCGTAGCGGCCGCATCCTTCAACACATCGATACGCTCAATATCCTGCGGATTAATACCGGCAATGGCATTCCCGACACGATTGATATAATCAGGGTCATTCAAATCCGCCGCCAGCACATCCACAGGATCCTGCATGATAATCCCGTCCAGCACCCACAACGGCTCACGGTTACCGATCAGCGTAGACGTACCGCGGATACGCAACTTCGGCACAACCCCCACCTCACCGGAATTGCTCATCATAATCAGGTCGGGAATCTGCCCCTGCAACATCTGGTCGAGGGAAGAAATACCGGGAATGTGCAAATCCTCCATCTTACGGGTAGTCACGGAACTGGTAGACTTCCGGCGGTCCACCGTCTGATAGCCGGTAATCACCACCTCCTCCATCTCGGCCACCTCCTCATGCAAGGTGACATTAATCTCCTTCTGTCCGGCATAGGCCACCTCCTGCGTTTTCATTCCGATAAAAGAATACAACAGACGAATATCCTTAACGGCAGGCAATTCCATACTGTAATTACCGTCCATATCGGTCACCGCCCCCAGTGTTGTCCCCTTAATCATTATTGTCACGCCCGGCAAAGGATTTTTATGGGTATCGGTAATACGGCCTTTGATTCTGCTGTTCTGCATCTGCCGGGGCTGTACGACCACTGTATTGTTGTCGAAGTTAAAATCCAATTTCCGTCCGGCAAAAATGCGGCGCAAAATTTCCTCCACAGGTTCATTGTCAGCTTTGACACTGATTTTGTCCAATCCCTGCAAATCTTTGATGTTGTAAATGAAATACAGGGAAGTCTTTTCCTGCAATGTACGGAAAAACTCGATAATGGAACAGGATTTCAAATCCAGCGTAACCCGCTGCGACTGCGCCATGACCCTGCCGGAAAAACTCAGACAAGCGGCCACAAGAGCCAAGACAAAGATTTTCATCATTTTTCCCGGCCATACAAACTTCCTTTGCGGAGAATTGCAATTGACGTAAAACTTTTTCATAAATTTGTATATTAAATTAATAAGAGATTGCAAGCCTTTATCCGAAAAAATTAATGAATGGTGGGGTGGAATGACTTTTTGTTGTCATTCCACCCCTTTTTTATTCAATGTTGTTGTGAAACAGAGACAATCACCCGGTGTCCCTCCACGGTAAACCGCACATACGTGGTATTCTCGATGAGGCGCAAAATTTCGGGCAGCGGCAAATTCCGGGACAGACATCCCGTAAACACCTCTTTCCGCACCACCTCGCTATTGTAAACCACGTCTAAATCAAACCACAAAGCCAACTCGTTGAGCATTTCTTCAATGGTGGCATTTTCAAAAGCAAATTCTCCGCGTTGCCAGGCCGTGTATTGCCACACGGGAACGGCTTTTACCCGGATATCTCCGGTAACAATATCGGTTTCCGCCATTTCTCCCGGTTGCAGCAGCACCTGCTTTCCTCCCTCCAAAGCAACACTCACTTTCCCCCTGACCAGAACGGTTCGAACCTGCCGGGAAGAACGGGTATTCAGGTTGAACTCCGTACCGAGCACCCGGATCTCCATACCGTCAAACTCTACAATAAAAGGCCGTTGCGCATCGGGAGCCACCTCAAAATAGCCCTCCCCTGCAAAATTTATTTTTCTGTTCTTCTCGCCAAAAGCGACAGGATATGTCATGCGGGAAGCCGAGTTCAGCCACACTTTCGTACCGTCTGAAAGTTGCAGGGAATATTCACATCCCCGGGGGACATCAATTGTATTTTCCTCTGTATGCCGTAACGTATCGGCAAACGGACGATAACAGAGCGTCTGGTCTTCTTTCTTCACCATGGTTCCGTTCATCCACAACGTATCGGCAGCCTGCAGCGAGGCAAGCTCTATCACCTGCCCGGAAGAAGTCGTCAAGTGCACCCGTGTCCGGTCCGGTTCAGTATATATGCTCCCCACTTGCTCCGGCTCCAGCACCCGATTCATCAGCTCGAATAAACAAATGCCTATTCCCATCACTGCCAATGCCGCCGCAGGAGCCCAAAACCGCAACCACCGACGCCGCAAAAGGCGTCGTCCAGCTCTCTGCCGGCGGAGCCGGAATTCTTCGCGCCACTGCTCAAATTCCGGCTGTTCAAATCCGGACGTACGCCGCACCTTTATCCGCTCGTACATTTTTACATGGGCAGGAGATTCGGACAACCAACGGTCCAACTGCTCCTGTTCCGCCTCCGACAGTTTGCCGGCAAGGCTTCTGTCTATAATCAGCCATTCTATCTTCATCATAAGCATCATCGGGGAAATTTTCCCCCGTTTTATTATGAAGACAAAAAAAGATGAAATAGGTTACAACTTTTTTACTGTTTTTTCAAAAAAAAGTGTGTTTTTTTTTAGAAATTCATAAAGAAAACAAGCAGTTCAAGTGCTGCGCCATCGTTGGGAGAAATGTTGTCTTTTATTTTTTGAATCAAACGATGAACCTGTACTTTGGCTACATTTTCGGAAACAGCAAGTTGTTCTGCAATTTCCGCGTATTTCATACATTTATAGAAACGGAGTTCGCAGATCCGACGATATTTTTCCGGCAAACCGGATATGGTGGTCCGGATTCTCTTTATCAACTCTTCGTCCGCCAGCCATTCCGGAGCATCCGCTTCGTTAATTGCCTCGAGATAAAGCATCTTGCGCTTATCTTCGATATCCTGAACGTACAAATAGTTCAAACAGCGGTTACGTACCGCCATGCACAACCATGCCCCCAAATGCCGCACGCCTTCCAAACGGACAGGTTTTTCAAATAAATCGACAAACAATTGCTGGACGATGTCTTTCGCCTCCTCTTCACCATACACCAAATGAACAGCCAAACGGTATAAACGGGAAAAATAAAGGTCATACAACCGGATATATGCCTCATTATCCCTGTTCTTCAGCCGGCAAATGAAATCCTTTTCTTCCTCCAATACCATGCGTGCTGTATTTTTCAATGTGACATCTTTTTATAATCAGTGTTTCAGATCACATTAGGCCGCATCAAATTCCACTCCCATGCGAACCCTGGCCGGCCATCTGCCGACACGACTATGCAAATATACAGATAAGTAAGTGCAATACAAAATCAAAACAAGTTTTGATTTTGTATTGCCGAACGGGAGTATATTGACGAAGTCAAATATAGTTATAATTGCATGGAAAAACAACCGCCCGGTCGCAGTGTTTGCGGTCGGGCGGTCCATAGACAGTGGCACTGCCACCGGTTACCTGAAAAACTACGGCTTTCGCTTTTCCCACTTATGCCGCAACCAGGCAACCGCCACACTGTCGGCGACACCGCCGAGAATACTCGCCACTCCGGCCCAGAAAGCCTCCGCAAAATTCCCTATCCAGGAATTCAGGCTCAGAATAATCACCGTTCCTAAAACAAAATAACAGGTCACCATACGTTACGCTTGGGTTGAGAGCGGCAGAAAGACACTGTCCGAAACTATCCGTTCATTCCGGGACACGGCAAAGCAGTATACGTTTACCTTGTCCGCGTTCCATTCGGCAGGCAAAGGAACTTCCGTTTCCCCTGCAACGCCCCTGTTTTTCAACGCCACCAAACGCACCCGTTGCAGTGCCGTTTCCAGCAACACGCCGTACACTTTATCGTCCAATGCGGCAAATCCTTCTTCCGCCTCCTCCGCCGTCTGGACGAAACGATACACCTGCGGAGTCCCCTCACAGGTCACTTCCACCCGGGGCGTATACAGCAAACCCGATGCCAGTTTCAACCCTTCGAAATCGATGCTTCCGTTCATGTTTTCATCCACCGTCACCTGTATCATATTGGCCGACATGAAAGCATTGTAAGCCGTCCCGTTACCCACTCCTGCGAAACCTTTACGGATAATCGGAAGGATACGGCGGGCGAGTTTCCCGAGGAGCCTCACCCTGATCCGCTGCATCACAATTTCCGGAGTCGGATTGTCCTTCCGGCCGAACACTTTCGCCCGTACGATGTTTTTTTCCCTTTGCATAAACGATAGTCAGGTTACCGACTGATTTTCTTGCTTTTCCAAGTAAATAAGAATTAAATTCTGCCATGATTTTTTAATTTAAAGTTTAACATACAAATTACTTGCACATGAATTCGTGCAATTTAGGACCGGGGTTCTGTTTACGGCCGGTGACGTCCGAGTGGCCGCCGACATAGCGAATCGGATAGCGGGCTTTCAGCAATCCGCACACCTCCCGCAACACCTCTTTCTGTCGCCCGGTATACCGATGCCAGTAGGTGGCCGTTTCGCCCTAGACATCCACAAACACCTGCTCCAGCTCCACCTCCCTCCCGCACTCCGCCACAAAACGTCCGGCCGTCCATGCCAAACGCCCCAGATTGTCCAGTTCGATACCGATCGAAAAACGGTTGAGACAGGTCCGTCCGGCATAACTGCTCTGCCCGGCATGCCAGGCTTCCACGTCAAAAGACACCAACTGGATGATTTTCCCCAGACGTCCGATAACTAGATGGGCGGAGGCTTTTACGTCGGGACGGGCCAGATACCGGGGCGACGACTGCGCGCTCACCCCGGCGGTGTAGTGCAGGATAATCATATCCGGCCCGGAGAGTTTCCGCGTATTTTTCGCACAGACGTTATACTCCGCACCACATGGAACTCCACTATTGTTTCACCCCTCATTTCTGTAATCCGCGTTCGGGATGGGAGAAAGGCAAGGTGGAGCGTTCGGTGGAACATATCCGCCGGCGGGCTTTCGACTATGATGTCCGTTTCGGTTTGCTGGAGCAGGCGCAGTGTCATCTTGACAAGGTCTGTGA
>NZ_CFKYFN010000107.1:0-8209 GCF_985060555.1 Odoribacter sp.
CAGCGGAGAGGGAGGGATTCGAACCCCCGGACCTGTGACAGTCAACGGTTTTCAAGACCGCCGCGATCGACCACTCTGCCACCTCTCCAATGCGGATGCAAATATAGGGTAAAAAACAGAATCTCAAAAATAATTTTCAGGAAAATAAAGGTAAAAACCGAACTATTTCATATTTTATCCATCCTGGCTTATAACCTTGAAGCTGCCCAAGCGTTTAACTTCAAAAAAAGGACATGATCATAACCACTCAAAATATTTTGCTGCTCGGTTCTATCTTGCTATTCATCAGCATCATGATCGGTAAAACAGGGATTAAACTCGGTATTCCTGTCTTATTGTTATTTCTGATTGTAGGGATGGGATTCGGGCGGGATGGTTTCGGAATTGAATTCGAGAATCCGGTAACAGCACAATTCATCGGAGTTATATCATTGAGTATTATCCTTTTCTCCGGCGGAATGGACACCAATATAACAGAAATCAAACCGGTGATCGGTCAAGGAATTACCTTGGCAACCTTGGGGGTACTTCTAACGACGGCATTTACAGGAGGTTTTGTCTATCTCCTCGCTTCCTGGGCATTCCCAGAAGCACAAGCACCCTTGTTAGGATGTTTATTACTAGCTGCCGTCATGTCATCCACCGACTCAGCCTCAGTATTCAATATATTACGTTCCAAAGACTTAAATCTAAAACACAACCTACGTCCCCTGCTTGAATTAGAAAGCGGGAGTAATGACCCTATGGCCTATATGCTGACCATCTTATTGATCCAAATCATTCAATCGGGAGAGTTCAGTTTCGGACAGGTGCTGCTTTCATTTTTCATCCAATTCAGTGTCGGAGGAATTGCCGGATATTTATTGGGACGCTGTGCTGTTTATACGTTAAACCATTTCAGAATCCTCAACCAATCCCTCTACCAGATTGTTCTTCTGACCTTTGTATTTTTCACTTTCTCTTTTACCGAGAAACTTCAGGGGAACGGTTATCTGGCGGTATATATTGCCGGACTGGTCGTCGGGAATCGCCGGATCGTATACAAAAAGAATATTACCAATTTTTTCGACAGTACAGCCTGGCTTTTCCAAATTATCATGTTTCTTACCCTAGGCTTACTGGTCAATCCGAAAGACCTGATCAGCATCTCCTGGCTCGGTCTGCTTATCGGTATCTTTATGATCATCTTCGCCCGTCCCGTCAGTGTCTTATTGTGTCTCCTGCCTTTCCGCAAGATGACTTTTAAAAGCCGGTTATATGTTTGTTGGGTCGGTCTACGCGGAGCTGTACCCATTATTTTCGCTACTTATCCCCTGATCGCCAACATACCGGGAGCCCATCAGATTTTCAATATCGTGTTCTTCATCACCCTACTTTCTCTATTGATTCAAGGAACCAGTGTCACCCATATTGCCAGACTTTTGGGCGTATCCATCAAAAATAAAAAAATGGCCAAGGAATTCGAAATGGAACTACCCGAGGAAGTGAAATCCGTATTTTCAGAAATCATAGTCACCCCGGATATGCTCATTCAAGGAGATCACCTGATCGATATCCCTCTCCCCGACAATACCCTGGTCGTTCTCGTCAAACGCTTCAATCATTTTTTTGTACCGAACGGATGTTCTCAGTTATTCCCAAACGATAAACTTCTGATTATCTCCGATAACGAAAAAGAGTTGAAACAAGTCTACAACACCCTGGGTATCGAAGAATTTACCATCACCAAAAACTAAACAGGCAACTCTATTTCACAAAAGCCCGTTGTTCAGTATATTTTACAGTTCCTTGTTTTTGCAAGTAGACAGCAATTGCATCGGTGATAAAGATATCGGTAACCTCCCCTCCCTTTACCAGCTCATTGGAAGAAGCCACAAAATTGCTAAAGGCAATTTTGTATTTCTTTTGTTTATCTTTCAACCGTTTTCCCCTGGCGTCATAAAATTTCACCTCGATCCCCTCTCCTTGCAAATTCCGGATGATCTCATATTTTCCACCTGAAATATAGTAATTGATATAGCGTTTCCCGGGATCTTTCCCTCTGTTATAATCTTTTAAGATAAAATCTTCCATCTTGTTCAGATTCCATTCATGAACAACGATATAATTGGAGAACGGTTCCATTTTATATATTTTTTCCATGGTAATCTCTCCTTTACGTAGTTCATTCAGCCGTACTCCTCCTTTGTTATAAAAAGCGAAATCACCTCCAACCGCATCACGCATGGCATCGGTCATCAATGAAGCGACATCCTCTTTCCGGGTCAGGTCTTCTGCTGCCTGTCCTATGATCTTTTTAAATTCCGGCCGGTTACTGATCTCTTCCACCAGCAAAGCAATTTCCTGATCGGGAGTTCCTATATCCTTCAAACTCACCAATTGATAAGATTTATCGACCAGTTTTTTACCTTCAAACCGAAGTGTAGTCACACCGGCATACTCCAGATTAGAACCGGCCTGACCGATCAAAACCCCATTCACCTTTTTCGGTTCACGAATGACCGTATGCGAGTGCCCTCCGACAATCACCTCCAACTCAGGCATCACTAAAGCCAACAAAGAATCATTGGCAAACCCTAAATGAGTTAATCCGATCATCACATCACATTCCTCCGCCAACTGTTTATATTCCGGAACAACATCCTTGAAATAACGGAAAGAAATATCTTCCAGGTTAGCCGGATTAGTTGCAGGAAGATGATTCGCTCCGGTCTGAATCAAACTGAAAAAACAAAATTTCAGCCCGCCTCTCTCAATCATTTGATAAGCCGGCAGCTGCCCCAACTCACTCTTTTCAGAAAGCATATTAGCACAAACCACCGGAAAATTGGCTTCATGCAGCCTCTTTTTCAATATTTTTTGTCCATAATCGAAATCATGATTTCCCATCGTAACCACATCATACCCCACCTTATTCATCAGCCGGATCATCGGTTCCCCCCTCTCCAGAGCATGATCCACATAAGGATTACCCGAAAAACGATCGCCCGCATCAACCACAATCACTTCCCCTCCTTCTGTCTTTTTTTGCTGAATCAAAGTAGCCAACAGAGGAAAACGAGCCAGCTGTGCATGCATATCGTTAGTAGAAACGATCACGACCTTCCCCGGTGTTCCCGACTCATTTTTACAACAATATAGTGTTACCGCAAGCAGTAACACTATCCCCCATCTTCTCACAAAGTACACAATAACTTTTCTTTTATCATTTTGCATATCCCACCGGATGATTGATCAAAGGCCGTTGAGTATCTTTCAATTTCAAACCACTCTTCAATTTTGCCTGATCCATAGAGGCTCTGGGGACTGTCACTAAGCCTGTGCCGGAACAAAACAAGGATATATTCTGGGAAACAATACCGGCATCCAGGGCAGGCATTAAAACCTCTCCGCCGAACTTACTCAAATCCGCCACCATTACCAAACATACCGGAGCAGTAGCGACAAAACCCTGTCCTCCCCCGACAGCCGGACGCAAATCTTCTTTAGTCACCGGTTCGAGGCTATTCGCTTTTGGATGATACAAATAAGCCCCTTCCTGCAAACACACATAAACATCGATTTCCTGCTTATTCATGGCCGTCGGAGACGTCCGTTTTCCTGATTCAGGCCGGTTAATACCGGCAGCAGCCCACAACAAGTCCGACAAATCCTGCAATTCCAATTTTTTATCAGCATATTCCCGGGTAGACTGACGTTTTTGTAAAGCAGTCATCACAGGTAATCCCCGTTTAACATTCGGTTGATTCAACTTTATAGGTTTCAAATCCTGAGCCTGACTTCCCCCAAACAGGCCAACCAACAGCGAAAACAATAAGAACTTTTTCATGATACCTCCTTTTTTAATCATATATTGCCGCAAGTTAAACAATTTCCGGAAAAAATCAGTATTTAATAATTTTTTCCACCTTACTGTTGCAAGTTACAAATATCTCCTTTATATTTGCACCGCAATTACGGGATGTAGCTCAGCCCGGTAGAGTACACGTCTGGGGGGCGTGTTGTCGCAGGTTCAAATCCTGTCATCCCGACTACTGATTATCAAGAGGTTAGACCAAAAGTCCGACCTCTTTTTTATTGTGACGATTACATTTTGATTACACTTTTCGGGAAACTTAATGCAAACAGATACCAATCGTAATACTAAATTCATTTGGTATTTATTCGCATGACACCCCGGATTCATGCAGTTTAGGGGTAATCAATGACAGTTTAAAAGTAGCATCTTCTTTTCCCTGTGCCATTGCTTTTTCATACCACCGGGCTGCTTCTTCATAATTTTGTTTGACACCTTGCCCATAATGGTATAGGAAACCGATATTGAATTGCGCATTGTCGATTCCTTGCTGTGCTGCCAAGTGGAAGTATTCAAATGCTTTCTCTAAGTCCTTTTTTACTCCATACCCGTTATAATAGTGGATTCCTACATTAAATTGGGCGTACGCATCCCCTTCGTCGGCAGCTAACATGAAATGATGGAATGCAACTTCTTCATCTTTATCTATTCCCCACCCTTTGTAATATATAACCCCCAGCATAAATGAAGAATCAATTATGCCTTGTGCTTCGGCTATGAAAAAATACGTTATGGCTCTATGATAATCCAGTGGTAGTATCTTCCCCTCGTAATATACCATTCCCATATAATGTAAAGCTATTGGATGTCCATGATCCGCAGCTAATTTTAACCATTTGATTGCTTCTGTCGGGTTTTGTTTTACCCCGTCCCCATAATAATAGGATTCACCGAATTTGAAAATGGCTTTCATATGTCCTTGTTCTGCTGCCAGACGACACCATTTTACAGCTTCTTCTAAGTCCATTAGCACTCCGTCTCCATTTCCATATATTGCTGCCATGTGGTATTGTGCACTTTTATTTCCCGTGTTTGCCACTATACGCATTGCTTCTATGGCAACAGCCTTTTCTTCGTCTGTTTCGGCTCTCTTAAACTCTTCTACAGCCGATAAAAATTGTAGCTGGCTATTATCACCAGCTACGATATTTTCCTGTCTATTGGAACTGTTTTCTTGTATCATCGCTCTATATATTTATGTTATAGAGCAAATTTACAAAATGGGGGATTGTTATCCGGGGTACTGTTCTAGACATATTATTATAGAGCACTGCAGGCTGCAATTACACCTAATAATACCACGGACCCACCAATAGTTAATATTTTCCTGCCTATTGTTTTCTTTCCTCGGATTTCATCTCTTTGCTTACGTTCAAGAATCAATTCTTTTACAATAACCTCATCACCAATTATCGAATATTCAAAAAAGTATTCTCCTCGTTTGGTAAAATTCTGTTCACATGCTTTCTTTACCATATCTAATATATTTCCATAATATTGAAATGTACCCCCTCTATTTTTTAGTCCACTATATCCATGTTCAAATGTTTTAGTTTCAACATGAATTTTTTTGGTAAAGAATATTTTGTCTTGACACTTATAATAATTCTCCCCATTTAATGTGTAGAAAATTGTTGAAGAAGGCTGTAAATTATTTAATTCGTCATTCACAATGTCCTCATCTAGTTTAACAATATTTATCCCCGTAGAATCTCCACATAACAATATATTGACATCTCCTGCATAATTCAATACTAACTTCTCCAATTTTCTTTCACACTCCTTTATCTGCTTAGCATACTTAGTATTTAGGTAATCAGTTGCTTTAGACTTAATGTCCGTTTCTTGATATATAGCTAAAATTTTCTCTACTTCCTTTTGCTTTTTTACCTGTTTTGCTTCTTCTTGCTTCCTTTGTTCCTCTAACTTCTTTTTTGCTTCTTCCGCTTCTTTCTTTTCTTTTGCTATTTGCTCTTTAGACTTATATATTTTAACGTCACCTTTTATCGTTAACCAAGCGATTCCTTGATAAGGGTTTAAATCTGTTGTCATTCTCCACGTCTTTTTCCTACGCACATCATATATTTTATAATCATAATTGACAACATCCAAATAACCAAACATTTTAAAGGCATTTATTGCAGAAGCAATAGCCCTATTTATAGCATCCAAATCTTCAAAACTACTGACGTTTTCTTGCTCAAATACTATTTTAGTCGGATGAAAATAAACATTTGTATTAAAGCCATAAGGAAGTCCTTTAACTATATAACATTCCGGAGTTTCCTCTGTTTTAAAATGTGCTTTTAACCATCTTTTTACTTCTACATCAGATTTTCCATCATCAATTTTTTCAAAGCATTGAAATACTAAATCCCGAAATTCGTACTTATTCTTTTGAGCAAACATAGAGCATGATATCAAACTCAATAGAATCACATATAACATCTTTTTCATATAGCTATTGATTGTTTTAGGTTTTTATTTATTTCTTCTCAATGTACTTGGCTTTCATTTTCCTGTTTCTGTAGCTCAAACTCTTCCCAAATAATTTCTTTTGTTGAATAGATATCTCCCACTGAAAACCATAAGATTGCAGCAATCAACCCATACATAAGTCCACCTATGGCCATTTGATAAGCTAAATAATGTTGTGGTAAAAAACTCAGCATCATGCCTCCCCAAATTATTATTATTAATACTCGCATAAATACAGAAAAAGCAGATAAATGCTTCTGTACTGAAACGAATTTACGTCCTGTCTTTACAAATTTCGAGGTCGTTTCTGAATTTGCCTCAACCCCTAATACATTGTTTAAATTTTCTTTTTCCATAGTATTCTTATTTTTGACGACGATATAATGTTAGAAAGAATATAAATCCAGAAAGAACAGCAAGCATTCCTATTACTGATTGGACAAAATATATAACATTTAAAGACGATAAAAGCCTTTCTATTCCATTACTTTCCACATAAGTAACTGTATATCCAATCACAGATATTAAGTCCGCTATAAACCACAGACAAAAACATATTGCCGCAAATAAAGACACCTTTTTCATAGGATTAGTAATTAATTCCCCTCAGCCCCCCAAAAGGAAAGTTTATTACAAAAAAGAAAGCGTGGGAACTGTTAGAATTATCTGTTTTAGAGGTTCTGGACAAACCCATCACACGAGATAAAACGACACCCCACGCTCGACCGAATATATTACTCGTAAGTATATAAGGCAAGCATGAACGTTTGTATCGCCAATCCCCGTGTGATTTGAAATTGTCCAGATTTCTAATAACGGGATAAAGCTAAACGCTTTCATATAACCAATATGTCTACAATAAATTGCTTTATTGTGTGACAAATATAGTCAAATTTAGACGTCCTACAAACGTTTTCCGGGGTGTCGTCAAACAAATGTATATAAAACTCTATACTCAACAAGATTTTTAGGAAATAACTCCGATGAGAATTTCAAAATTGTATTTTCACCTCTCCACTTACAACATATAACAATCAGCACAACTCCATATTTCCATTTGACATATTTGCTATTCTTTTTTGATTAGTTATCAGATAGATATATTCTTTATTTTACCCCATCTTCATTGTTATTCTATACCTATCATCCACCTCATCATTTGATGGAATCATCACTTATATGTTATACTCCCCATACTCATTCCTTTATGGGATAGGATATTTTCATCATCGAAGCCACCAATCATTCCTCATCACTTTTATTCTTCTATTAGGCTCTATAAGCCAAGATATTTATTAGGGAATAAATAACACCGACATGATGAGGTGTAATCCCTATACGGTTCTATTTCACAACTTATTTTTCTTTTAGACAGGTATATATAAAAAAGGGAACCATTTACGGCTCCCTCAGTATGTTTCTTTGTACTATCACAACTACCTTGCTTCTTCACTGTCCAAATCCACATCTTCCACTTCTCCACTTTGTAATCCCAACACATCTTTTGCATTTAGAGGAGTTACAACCTTTTCACCCGTCTTTTCTTCCAGTTCTATCCTTGCATTACGGGCAATCGTTCCACCTTGCCGGGCTACCTCTATATGCTCATTGAATGATTCCGGGTTTTGTGCTTCTGATATTTTCTTAGTAGACAGCTCTGCAAGCATATTCAACACCAATTCGGTATTAGTCATATTGTCCCGTAGATTCTCTTTCTTCAACCCTTTGAACTGTTTATATTCCTTAGCTGTCTTTCCTGCCCACGTCTTATAGATAATATCTGTTAGAGTAGCAAACTGTACACCCTCCTGTAATCCATGCCGTTTCCATTCATCCGTTAAGTCCTTACGGATTTCTATACTTTTGAGCCGTTGA
>NZ_CFKYFN010000108.1:0-52127 GCF_985060555.1 Odoribacter sp.
ACAAAATAAAAAAGGTAGCTACTTTCGTAACTACCTCATTCAGAGAGCGGAAAACGGGACTCAAACCCGCGACCCCCAGCTTGGAAGGCTAGTGCTCTACTTCGGCAATGAAAAGCTTCGCTTTCCCTTGCTTCGACTGAGCTATTCCCTCTTTTGCACTTGCAAAAATGCCTTTATTTTTAGTTATGGTTTAAATGTTGGTTTAAACATTTATTTGTTCAAGGCTGATTAATACTATTAATGAACTCACTCTTATTTTATACTCAAATATAAGCAACATATAGCTTATATACAAGCAACTTACCACTAAATTATGGTAGTTGGGATATGATTTTTATACACATACTTTCTGTTATTAATTGGTTGTACATTAAATTCCAACTTAATTTGTATCTCTATTTGTAATATTGTTGTTAGTGAATAATATTTCTGTTGGGTATATATAACTAAATTTGCTATAATTCTCCACCAAATAAAAAAAGCAATAGAAATGAATCCATTGCCAGTATATTTTATCTATGATGATATTTTATTCTAATTTACGTTTGTATAACTCAACCTTCTCTTTTAATGGCAATAGTTCTGTTTGAATTGTAGCCCACACCAATTTCATCACTGATTTGATAATAACCATATACTAGAACATGGCGCATTCCAATTATAACTTTCCATTCAATTTCTGGATACTTTTCTTTTTAAATGAGATATAAGAACTTTATTTATCATTAAAACTCATTATCTTGACTCTTCTTTTTCAAATAGAAGTGATAGAGTTTTTTGCCTATTTTGTCCTTTTTGAATGTGCGTTCGTGTTCAATGGGAGTTGTAGACAAACGAACTTTTGAAATTCCTTTATTTAGTAACTCAAACTGCTCTGGGGTAATCTTAAATTGTGCAGTAGAATAGATTGCTGTCACTGGGATTACAATGTTACCTGAAATAATTCCTCCAGTTTCCGAGCCATTACTAATAACTTCACCTCTTAACTTTATTATATCACCATCAAAAGTTTTAAGCCAAAAAGTAGATTCTTTTAAGAAGTTTAACCTGTCTGACCTTACAATTACTATTATGTAATATACTGAATCTTGCTTAGTGACACTATATTTTATACTACAACCTTCTGCAGCAAGTGCCTTATACGTGTAGCCAATAGTCTGCGCTTTAACACATAAGTTAAAGGCTACAAATATTAGCATTAATATTATCTTTATTTTTTCATTATTGGGTTGCAATTTTTGAATTATAACATATTTAATCGAAACATTATTTTCCCACTCACATATTTGATATGATCCTATGGCTTTAATTTATAAAATATGCATCAAAAATAGTTATCCTATCAATATTAATTCAATCAAATAAATTTATATAGTTATTTTCTTTTTGCAAAAATAATGAATGTTGACAAGAAAACCATGATGTTATGAGCAACTAATGGTTAAATATTTGAGTTGGTGACTTTTCCTCAGAGCTGGCATATAAATCTTAATACTTTATAATTCCTCACCTATTGAAATATTACACATCAAACTCACATAGAATATAAAAGGGCTTGCTTTTCTCCAAGCTAACCCTGTATATATGATTGTATTAAAACAATTTGCATATAATTTTGATAATTAGTTAATTGATGATTTTTCTATGGTCTGCATAATTCTATCTAGCAGTAAAACCAATTAATTATGCCATTATATTTCTATCTTATCAAAAATCATCTTGGATAATACACAAATATCTTTGTGATATTCAAATAATTTGTTTATTACGTCATTGATTTTATACATATTCAGAGTCTTTGATGAATTGTAAGTACAATCAGCCCCTCTTTTCATTGCATCCAATATACTTTCATCTTTTTTTGTAATTATTTGTTGAAAGCAAGCTCTATACTTTTGTTTTGATAATTCTTCGTATTTAATCATTCTTCGATGTTTCAAAGTATTTGCCCATTCTGATACTGTTGGCTTGTATTTTTCTCTAAAATTGTACAAAAGGTCATATGTTTCTTGTCCTATAATAGATACGTTAAATTGCCTAAGTTCACACTTTCTTAATATCCAATCTAGATTATTAGAGGTTAGAGGTTTCTTTAAGCCTTCGTATAATTTATATTATTACCGTGGGGTTGTAAGAAAAGCTTTCACGTATGCCTCTCTGCGGAAGGAAAGGTTAATGACCACGGAAGAATTAGAGTTCTTGAAGAATCTTCCCGATAAAGTAACTATTTACAGGGGAATGACAGTAGAGGAAAGCACGAAAGAACACCAAGGAGTTAGTTGGACGCTAGATAAAAAAGTTGCGGAGTTTTTTGCTTACCAGTACATACGCAACCAAAGTACTGCCAAGAAACCTAAAACCGTGGTTGAAAAAGTGATTGATAAAAGTGAGATAATCTAACTGCTCATTCTCAAAACTATCGAGATAAATTTGAGTTGTTTTCAAATCTGTATGTCCCAACATTTCGCTGATAAGAGAAACATTGACCCCATAGTTTTTCAATATCGAAGCAAATGAATGCCTTGCAACGTAAGTAGTCATGTCTGCTTCAATTTCCAATTCAGAAGCAAGTACTTTCAATTCTCCATTGATTTGTCCCAGTACTTTATGAATCCTGTTTTGTTTCTGCATGGCAGTTTTATGTGATTGCGCATTTAGAATAGGGAAGAGGTAGGTTGCCTTTTTCCTGTGGTAAGTGTACTTTTCTATAATCTCTTTGGCTTGCTCACGCAATTTGATATTAATATCTTGGTGTGTTTTTTGACGAGAGTACCGTAATCTCCCTCTATAAATATTGTTGGATGTCAAGTTTGCTATATCTACAAATGAAATTCCACCACTCAAGTAAGCGAAAGTGAAAACATCACGGGTGAGTACCCTCAATTTGGTTGCGTTTATTGTTTCTGTTGTGATAATCTTCATTACCTCTTCTTTCGTTATAGCCCTCTTTCTTGTCTTGGTGTTGAATTTGCTCACTTTATACTCATCAAACGGGTAGTACTTTTGGTTTGCTGCTTTTGCATCAATAGCTTTGTTATAAGCACTTCTTAAAGTTCTGAATTGTAAACTGATGGTAGTTTCTTTGTTTCCTCTTTTACGTTGCCATTTCTCGTATGCTTTCAACCATTCAACGTCAATATCGCTGAAATATATATCAAGTTTATTGTTAGTATAAGTTTTTAAAGAGTTGAAGGAGTTTTTATAGATGAGCCTGTTGCCAACTTGTTCAGTTTCTTTGAACTCCTTTATTAGTTGGGTGTAAAATTCACGAATCGTCTTTAATTGTAGTTTGGATTGCTTACTTTCGATTAATGAAGCTGCGGTGAATTCTTTTTGCTCTGCTTTAAATTCAAGTGCTTGCTGGTTGTATTCTGCGATTTTATCCGCAATAATTTTATTTATAAGTTCTTTATTGGGACAGCTCTTTTGGGGACACTTCTTCCCCAAATCCCAAAAATCAGGATGAAGGTCGATACCTATACTACGGTATTTAAGTTTACCTCCTTTGGCAATTCTAAGCATTAACGGATGATTTCCATTCTTTAAAGTCTTTGAAGTGTAGTAAACTACTGAAATAGAAGCATTCATGTTTAAATTTCGGTTTAAACCTTGGTTTAAACAAATGTCCGAAACCCCACTAAAACCACCTAAAACAAAAAAGCACCTACCTTCGTAAGTGCTTTAAAATGAGAGCGGAAAACGGGACTCAAACCCGCGACCCCCAGCTTGGAAGGCTAGTGCTCTATCGACTGAGCTATTTCCGCAAAATATTTCCCTCACACACTGGATGGACTCGCTATGCCCGCCGATCCGAAGGGAGAGGCATAAACAAACCTTAAATTACGAAAGACATTGTCTTTCTTACTGATTAAAAAAGTTTTTACCTTACAAAATCAAACTTCTGACGATAAAAGCTTTTTTTAATTAACGACTGTCAGAAACAGTCGCAATTTAAAATCTGTGGGCAGTGATGGATTCGAACCACCGAAGGCTACGCCAGCTGAGTTACAGTCAGCCCCATTTGGCCACTCTGGTAACTGCCCTTGTTTTAAAGAACTCTCTTTTGTTTTGCGGGTACAAATATAGGACATTTTCTATTCGCTGCAAAATTTTAAACACAAAAATACAATGAATAATCTGTGAAAACTCTACTTATTCTCCCATATCATTGACCACCAAGCTAATATTTACTTATGGTGTTTATATACATGTTTATCCTAACTGTACGCTTATAAGTGTAAATATGTATATAACTGCCTTACTTATTATTTTCTTCACTTTTTGGCAACCACTCTGTCATTTCCAGGATTTACTTTTGAAACCGGATAAATGATTAAATAACTCTATTATGAAAAAAAGTAGTATTATCGGTGTGTTAATTCTCTGTTTTGCTTTTTGGGGTAAAGCTCAAGTCAGAAATGAAATTCGTGTACCCGATCCGGAAGGATACCGGACATTGAAATGTGATTTCCATATACATACAGTATTTTCCGATGGTTTGGTCTGGCCGACGGTACGTGTCGACGAAGCTTACCGGGAGGGGTTGGATGCGATCGCCCTGACCGAACACCTGGAGTACCGTCCCCATCGCCAGGATATTATTGCTTCGCACAACCGATCCTATGAAATTGCAGAGAAAACAGCCCGGAATAACCAGGTAATTTTAATCAGAGGAAGCGAAATTACCCGCCCGATGGCTCCCGGACATTTCAATGCCATTTTTCTAAGCGACTGCGACGCCCTGGAACAAAAGGAATATATGGATTCGTTCAAAGCAGCACGCCGGCAAAATGCATTCATTTTCTGGAATCATCCGGGTTGGGACCGTCAACAACCCGATACGACCCTCTGGTGGAATGAACATACCCGTCTGTATGAAGAAGGATATATGCAGGGTATAGAAGTCGCTAATGGAAAAAAATACTCCCCGGAAGCACAACGCTGGTGTATGGAAAAGAAACTGACCATGATCGGTACATCGGATATCCATCAACCCATCCAGACAGATATCGATTTTGCACGGGGCCAACACCGTACGATGACCTTCGTATTTGTCCGGGAACGTTCGGCTGAAGGAATCCGTGAAGCTTTATTACATCGCAGGACTGCAGTATATATGGATGAGAAAGTTATCGCCGAAGAACAATGGCTGAAAGAGTTATTCGAAAAATCGATCGACATCGAGGATATAAAACGAAATGAAAAAAGCATCGTTATTACCCTGAAAAACAATTCCGATCTGACCTTCCATCTCAAAAAGACCCGGCATAATCCCGGTCTCGTTTATTTCAGGGAATATACCATCCAACCTCAGTGCCGCCATCGTATCGAAATCCGTTTAGAAAACAATATCCAGGGAGGCGATATTAATTTTGAAATCACTAACTTATATGCTGCTCCCAACAAAGGACTGACTTATAGCTACAAAGTGTAAGCGGCCTTTTCCCCTTCTGACCAACGCATTTCCGATGCAGATCCACAAGACTCCGGTCCCAGACCGGCCGGACGATTCTCCCATCCGCATTGAAAATGCGTAAATCGGTTACCTTACTGCTAGCGGTTAAAAATTAATTTCCAACTGGGTCGGAATCCCTTGTTCCGGATCATCGGGAGAAGAAACCGGATTAGATACGGTAAGTCCCATCAACCGGATACGGTAATGAGTCAGCTGCAAACCGGCTAACAACTGCTTGGCTAAAGGCAGAATTTCTTTCATTGTATACAATTCGTGTCCTACACTGATGCTACGGGTCTTCTGTGTAAAATCGTGGAATTTGATTTTCAGCGTCAACGTATGTCCTTTGAATCCGGCTTTCCCTAAACGCCGGATCAATTCATCGGCCACATGCCACAGCTCAATAATCAGTGCAGTATGGGTTGTCAGATCTTTTTCGAAAGTATTCTCACACCCAACCGATTTACGTATCCGGACCACCTCCACAGGACGAAGATCTACCCCATGCGAGAAATCGTAATACAACTGGCCGGCCTTCCCAAAATTCCGGTTAAGAAATTCCAACGAACAATTGCGGAGTTGTGCTCCGTTATGTATCCCCAGTGCATGCATTTTATGGGCAGTCACTTTACCAATCCCCCAAAATACTTCGATAGGCAAACGAGCGATAAAAGCAGCTGCTTTACGGGGATGGATAACAAAAAGACCGTCCGGTTTGCGATAATCCGAAGCAATCTTCGCCAGGAATTTATTATAAGAGACTCCGGCCGAAGCCACCAACCCCAATTTCTCGCGAATCTCTTTTTTAATAGCCCGGGCAATATCTACGGCTAAAGGAATATTCTTTTTATTTTCGGTGACATCCAAAAAAGCTTCGTCCAAAGCTAAAGGTTCTATCAGGTCCGTGTATTCATGAAAGATCCGATGGATCTCTTCCGACACGGCTTTATAATCTTCCATACGTCCCCGTACAAAAATTAAATCAGGACACAATTTAAGAGCTTGCATAGAAGACATTGCCGAACGAATACCGAACTTACGGGCTTCATAACTGGCAGCAGCCACCACACCCCGCTCCTCCGGGCGTCCTACGGCCAAAGGTTTTCCCCGGTATTCGGGATGATCACGCTGCTCGACAGAAGCATAAAATGCATCCATATCGATGTGTATGATTTTCCTGTTTTCCATTTTCTTCATTCAAAAATAAAGTTTTTTCTTTACAAGAAAATCATTTTTACAAACTTTAGTCTTCGATGAACGCTAAATCATAGCCACTTCTATCAACAACACATAAGCCTCACTCCGTGCCTCCACCTGAAAATGGTCTGTCTCCGTGATACCCATACCATCGCGCCGCGACAAATCAGTACCTTCGATACAGATTTCACCTTCGATGACAAAACAATAAACGCCTGTATTCTTCTGGTGCAGATGATACCCGATCTTTTTACCTTTCTCTAACTTTCCCAATGCAAACCAGGCATCCTGTAAAATACCGCCAGGAGCAGTGCCATCAGGAGCCACTATATAGCCAAAACGATTTTTCATGTCTACCTGGCGGATATCATAGCTTTTATAGACCGGCTTAGTATTGTTTACACGAGGAATAACCCAAATCTGTAAAAACTCCAGATTTTCAGTTTTACTATCGTTGAATTCACTATGATAAATCCCGCTACCTGTACTCATCACCTGAATATCCCCGGGACTAATCACCTCACTGTGCTCCAGACTATCTCCATGCCTCAGGTAACCTTTCAAAGGAATCGAGATCACCTCCATATTTTTGTGGGGATGGGTATCGAACCCCATTCCGGGGGTAACGGTATCGTCGTTCAGCACCCGTAAAGCCCCGAAATGAATCCGCTGTGGGTTATAATAGTCTGCAAAACTAAAAGTATGCCAGGTATTCAGCCAGCCGTAATCAGCATGTCCCCGTGTATTCGCCCTATCAATCACTGTCTTCATATGTTTTATTTTTATTATTTATAAAATCGTATATTGCTTATTAAACGTTCTGTAACAAAGTAAAGTTTCCAACGTTTAAAAAGTTACCGAATCGCTGAGTAACTTAAAAAAAACATATGCCCAAATCCCAAGCTTATATCGGTCATCTGATGATTCTGGCCACCACTTTCATTTATAGTTTCAACACCAATTTTATGAAAGTCATCATTCCCGAATGGATCGGTCCCAACGGGTTGGTGTTACTCCGTTGCTCTGCCAGCACCCTGGTTTTCTGGCTAATCGGCCTTTATTTCCCGACTTCTTCCGATCATCCGCACCCCCAAAAAAAAGAAATCGGGATGATGATACTGGGCGGTATACTCGGCTTAGGAGGTAACTTATTGTTTTATATCAATGGACTTTCACTGACCGGGCCTATCGATGCTTTTGTCATCCGCACCACCCAACCGATCATCGTCATTGCCCTGGCGGTTATTTTTCTGCATACCGTATTTACCAAATACAAAGCCTTCGGTATTCTACTCGGTATTGCAGGCGCCCTTTATGCCTCCATTATGCCCCACACCGGAAGCCTGGTGAAAGACTCGTTCGGAGGCGATGTCCTGGTTTTCTGCTCTTCGGTTTCCTACTCCTTCTTTCTGATCCTGATCAAACCTTATACCCAAAAATTCGATTCGGTCACCGTCATGAAATGGATGAGCTTATCTTCGATGATCATCAGCTTACCTTTCGGGCTGTCAGATCTGGTCAGATCACCTTTATTTTCCGCCCAGGCACCCCTTCACATCTGGCTCGAAATTTGTTATATACTTTTCGTTGCCACCGTGATCGGCTATTTTTTAAGTGTTTACGCCCTAAACTACATCACCCCCTTCGTAGAAAGTGCTTATAAATACGTCCTGCCGGTCACCGGTGCTGCTGTTTCCATCCTGATGGGACTACAGAAATTTTCGTGGCACGATCCGATTGCTTTGGCCCTGATCGTGACCGGATTTATTCTGATCAATAAAAAAACAAATGAAATCCAAACCAACCATGTATCCATACACCATTCACCTACCGGACCTGAAGACAGAGAAAATCACCCTGGGTAATAAATGCCGGTTGAAAAACTTCTACCGGATCGGAGACGGGGTATATCGTTCGGACCAGCCGTCCGCAGCTTGCTTCCGGGAATTGGAAAAATTCGGTATGCGGGAAATACTGAATCTCCGTTGCTACCACACCGACACCAAAGAAGCACAGGGCACCTCGCTGATCCTGCATCACCTCCCCACCCGGGCCACATTGCTCAGGCTGGACGATCTGGTCACTGCCATGCAGATCATCCGCGACCGGAAAGGTCCCCTACTCTTTCATTGCTGGCATGGCAGCGACCGGACAGGAGCCGTAGCAGCCATGTACCGAATGGTTTTTCAGCATGTTCCCAAACAACATGCCATCGATGAAATGGTTGAAGGTATTTTCGGCTTTCACATGATATTCGATAACATCATCGACACCATCGACGAAGCAGATATCGAACATATCCGGCAAGAATTATTCTGATCTCACCGGAGCCCACCGATATATTCATACAACTCGCGGTAAAAAGGATGTCTGGTCAACGTCACCGCTTCGCCCAAAATCAGTAATTTCATCCGGGCCCGGGTAATGGCTACATTCATACGCCGCAGATCCCGCAAGAAACCGATCTGCCCTTTTTCGTTGGCCCTGACCAGACTGATCATAATCACATCCCGCTCTTGCCCTTGAAAACCATCAACCGTATGCACGGTGATCAGGCGACGGCAAGGACGAAAGAACGGCTCTTTTTTCAACAGATGCCTTAAATAGTGGACTTGTGCCCGATAAGGTGATATCACCCCGAAATCGATATGCTCCTCCAAAATACGCCGGATTCCGATCCGTTCCATATAATTTTTCAGTTCCCGGACTAACAATTCGGCTTCTCCGGTATTCAGACGTCCGGTTCCTTCTGCCACTGCTTTTTCCTGTAAATCCAGTTCGGAAGTATCGATCCAGCTGGCAGGCGTATCGAAATCGAGGACACCCCGGTATTTCACTTCCGGTGCCGCTTCCAACTCATCATGATAAAACCAGCGGGAAGGGAAGCGCATAATATCTTCATGCATCCGGTATTGGATTTTCAACAAAGACACGGTCTCCGGTTTGTGCAGCACCACCTTCTCCAGCAAAGTACGGCCGAGCCCTCCCCGGGCAGCCTCTATACATTTGATCGTCGGCGGTAGCTGGCAATGATCGCCGGCCAGAATCACCCGGTCGGCCCGGGAGATCGCGATCCAACAAGCCGCTTCGATCGCCTGGGCAGCCTCATCGATAAACAAAGAAGAAAAGCGTTTGCGCTCCAATACCCGGCTAGCCGCACCCACCAAGGTACAGGCGATAACCCTGGCTTCGGTAAACAACTCCGTATCGATACGTATCTCCAAGCCGGTCGCCCTTACCCGCAATTTAGTCAGCTGATTATGCAAACGCTCCCGGTCTTCACGCCCGCTTTTACGTAAACGGCCGGTCATCTCCCGTATAGTCTTTCTAATTTGCCACAATTCCGGATAGTCGCTATGTGCCTCGAAACGACGTTCGTAAGTAAAAGCGAGCATCTTATCGTTTACCCGGGTAGGATTTCCGATACGAAGCACGGGGATACCCCGATCGACCAGTTTTTCTGCAATCCAATCCACCGCCGTATTACTCTGGGCAGACACCATCACCTGATTTTCACGGTGAAGGGTTTCATAAACAGCCTCCACCAATGTCGTCGTCTTACCGGTTCCAGGAGGTCCGTGTACGACAGCCACCTCTTTTGCACACAACACCTGATTCACTGCCTTCTCCTGCGAAACATTCAGCCAAGGGAAACGCACCGGACCGGTCTCCCGCCGAAGTGCAGGTGCTTTACCCAGCAATACCTCCCGCAAACGAGCCGTACGATTTCCCTTTGCCTCTGCCACCTCACGCAGGGCAGCGAACATCGTCTTATACGAAGTATCGTCAAAATACAACTGTACCCCCAACTCACCCGTAACGACTAATTCCGGCAATACCTGCGGTCCGGGAAGTACAACTACCATTTTATTATCCTGTACATAACTGATCACGGCAGAAAAGTTGAAATAACGGATCTGCCTATCAGCCGAAATCCTAAAAAAACAAACAGGACATCCGTATTCAAAGCTATGTTCAGTCTCTTCCGTCTCTGTACGCGTTACTTCGACTGTCAGCTGGTTGAGTGAATTATACCGATCGGCCCCCAGCTTCACCGGAAACCAACACACTCCCTGCTGGATTCGCTTCGGAATACCGGCCTCACGGGTCTGCTGACGATACAACTCTTTTTCATATTCGTATTCTTTTTGCAGCATGGCCGATTGTTGTTGTAAATCCTGCATCGGAGAAAGTAATTTATCCATAGTGATTTATTTAAACAGAGGATTGAAGATAGGCCTCCCACTCAGTAATCACCGGCAAAGGTAAAGGAATATTGCTGAATTAATTCAGTTTTTTTTAATATAAATTGTATCCCAAACCTAAAAATTAAATCGTATATTCGCACGTTCAAAAAAATGAGTGTGCAAATTATTAAATGGATCATATTATTATTCGTAACAGGTAACTGTTTGTCAGAGACCTGTAAAGCCAACGATGCCTCCAAGGTATGTCTTCCTGTCCAGTCCTGCACTACGATTATTAATCAAGCGGATAATATGCTGGCCTCGCTCGTATCTTTCCTGCATTTCAATGCAGGTGACCTTACGGAAGAACACACAAAAAAAATGCCGGATAAAAAAGCTTTTATCAGGTTATTTACTCAGGCCAGGCATAATAAAATACAATCACCGGCAGAAGATCCCTTGAATAAATTCATTCCCCGGCAAGCAGTTTTCACCGGACCGGATCACACCGACTACTACATCTATACACTACAAAAAGTTATTATTTAAATCGCCGATTCGTTCAAATAAAAAAGTGTCGTCTGGAAACGGACGGCGATAGTTCAGTATTTTAGGTATTTTTTAAACATATTCTGTTATGAATTTGACCTTATTAATTGTCGTAATTCTTACGGCTATTGCTTTAGTGGGGATTGCCCTTGGCGTCGCCCGCATCGTATCTCCCCGTTCTTATAACCGGCAAAAGGGAGAAGCTTATGAATGCGGTATTCCAACCCGTGGCCGTTCGTGGATGCAGTTCAAAGCCGGTTATTATTTGTTTGCGATCCTGTTCCTGATGTTCGATGTAGAAGCGGTATTTCTATTTCCCTGGGCCGTCACCGTACAGGACGCAGGTATCGACGGATTGATCAACATTTTGTTTTTCATGGTTATCCTGATCCTCGGATTAGCCTATGCCTGGAGAAAAGGGGCACTGGAATGGAAGTAAAAAAAGGTAAAAGTAAAAGGCTAAAAGCAAAAGGCTGGAGAGGAAGAGAAGGGGAAAGTCAGAACAAAAAATAACGGAAAAACGATGAAACAACCCAAGATAAAATCAATGAAATATGAGGACTTTAAAGATAATGAGTACCTCGAACAACTTAGGGCCAACGGCACCGACATCATTGTGGGATGCCTGGACGATCTCATCAACTGGGGGCGTTCGAATTCGGTATGGCCTCTTACTTTTGCCACCAGCTGCTGTGGTATTGAATTTATGGCAGTGGGTGCGGCACGTTATGATTTTGCCCGTTTCGGGTTTGAAGTCACCCGGGCCAGTCCCCGGCAAGCGGATGTAATCATCGTTGCCGGTACTATCGTTTACAAAATGGCTCCGGTATTACGGCGGTTGTACGATCAGATGGCCGAACCCAAATATGTCATCGCTATGGGGGGATGTGCCATATCGGGCGGACCGTTCAAGAAATCCTACCATGTCGTAAAAGGTGTAAATCAAATATTACCGGTAGATGTCTATGTTCCCGGTTGTCCTCCCCGTCCTGAATCGCTGCTTTACGGCATGATGCAGCTGCAACGGAAAATCAAAGTCGAGAAATTCCTCGGAGGAGCCAACAAACAGCAAGACCCCAGGAACAGTAATGACGAAGCTACCCCCCAATGTAATCCGAACAATTTATGAAAGAGAAGATATTAAGTATTGTACCGGAAGCTATCCTGGAAGAAAAACATGGAATATGGTTCGTTAGCGTTCCACGTACCTCTTTTCATGATCTGGCCCTTCGTTTGCGCAATGACGAGGATACTTCGTTCGATTTTCTGGTATGTATGACCGGTATGGACTGGGGCGAAACCCTGGGCGTCATGTACCATCTGAGATCCAGCAAATACGGTCACGACCTGGCCTTACGGGTTGAAACCGAAAACCGGGAGAATCCCGAATTGCCGAGTGTCTCGGACATTTGGGCTACAGCCAACCTCAACGAACGTGAAGTATTCGATTTTTATGGTATCCGGTTTATCAACCATCCCGACATGCGCCGGTTATTCCTGCGGAACGACTGGATCGGTTATCCGTTGCGTAAAGATTACGATGCGGACGAAAAGATCAACCCCATCCGTCTGGAAAGTGAAAGCAGCCCGGATGCAACCCCTACCCTGGAATTGACAAAAGAAGGGACGATCGAAGAAAGGGAAAACGTTATTTTCGAAGATGACGAATACGTCGTAAACATCGGCCCCCAACACCCTGCCACACATGGAGTGCTCCGTTTCCGGGTATCCCTGGAAGGAGAAATCGTAAAAAAAGTGGATGTCAACTGTGGATATATCCACCGGGGAATCGAAAAAATGTGTGAAACCCTCACCTATCCCCAGACTCTGGCACTGACCGACCGGCTGGATTACCTTTCGGCCCATATGAACCGTCACGCCTTGTGTATGTGTATCGAAGAGGCGATGGGGCTGGAAATCCCGGAACGGGCCAAATATATCCGGACGATTATGGACGAACTGACCCGTATCGCTTCCCATCTTCTGTTCTGGTCCACCTTCTGTATGGACCTGGGAGCCCTGACCGCTTTCTTCTATGGATTCCGCGACCGGGAAAAGATCCTGGACATGTTCGAAGAAACCTGTGGGGGCCGCTTGATTCAGAATTACAACTGCATCGGAGGAGTCATGGCCGACATCCATCCGAATCTGATCACAAGGATCAAAGATTTCATCCGATACCTGCCCCCTATGCTAAAAGAATATCATGGTGTTTTCACCGGTAATATTATCGCCCGGCAGCGGATGAAAGACATCGGTATTCTTTCTCTGGAAGATGCTATTTCCTATGGAGTAACCGGTCCTTCAGGACGTGCCTCAGGCTGGAAATGCGATATCCGTAAAATTCATCCTTACGGGGTATACGATAAAGTCGATTTCAAAGAAATCACTTACAACCATGGAGATACATTCAACCGCTACATGGTGCGTATGGATGAAATCGTCGAATCGCTTCACATCCTGGAGCAGCTGGTCGACAATATTCCGGAGGGAGATTTCGCCGTTAAGACCAAACCGATCATCAAACTTCCGGAAGGCCAATACTACAAAAGTGTCGAAGCCGCCCGGGGAGAATTCGGTGTATATATCGAAAGCCACGGAGATAAATTCCCGTACCGGGTGAAATTCCGTTCGCCGGGTCTTCCGCTGGTATCGGTAGTCGATCTGCTCGCCAGCAACAACAAAATTGCCGACCTGATCGCTATCGGCGGCTCACTGGACTATGTCGTTCCGGACATCGACCGATAAGAAAAGAAAGATGATAGATGAAAGATAAATGAGAATAAGATATGTTTGATTTTAGAGTAGTAACACAATGGGTCGACGCCACCCTACACCAATATCTGCCCGCCTCGCTGGTCACCACCACTGAATTTGTCCTGGTCGGTGTCTGTTTATTGGTCGCTTATGCAGTCATGGCACTCGGCCTGATTTATGCAGAGCGGAAAGTCTGTGCTTTCTTCCAATGCCGTCTGGGTCCGAACCGGGTAGGTCCTTTCGGAATGATACAAACTGTCACCGATATGATCAAGATGCTGATCAAGGAGATCATCGAGATCAATCATGTAGACCGTTTTCTGTTCAACCTGGCTCCTTACATTGTCATCATAGCCTCTTTATTGGCTTTTAGCTGTATACCTTTTGCCAAAGGGCTGGAGATTATCGATTTCAATGTCGGGATATTTTTCCTGATCGCAGTATCCTCCATCGGTATTGTCGGTATTTTGCTGGCAGGTTGGGCCAGTAACAACAAATTCTCCCTGATCGGGGCCATGCGAAGCGGAGCCCAGATGATCAGCTACGAGTTATCGATCGGGTTATCGATCCTGACGATGGTAGTGCTTACCGGCAGCATGCAGCTCTCGACGATTGTCGAAAGCCAGGCAGACGGCTGGTTTATCTTTAAAGGCCATCTCCCGGCTTTAATCGCTTTTATCGTCTATCTGATCGCAGGTACGGCAGAAACCAACCGCGGTCCCTTCGACTTACCCGAAGCCGAATCGGAACTGACGGCAGGTTACCATACCGAATATTCGGGCATGCACTTCGGTTTCTTCTACGTGGCCGAATTCGTCAATATGTTTATTGTGGCAGCCGTAGCGACTACCTTATTCTGGGGCGGCTGGATGCCTTTACATATACCGGGTTGGGAAAATTTCAACACCGTGATGGACTACATCCCTTCGATCTTTTGGTTTCTGGGAAAAAGTGCCGTTATGGTATTTATCATCATGTGGTTTAAATGGACATTCCCCCGCCTGCGTATCGACCAGTTGCTGACACTGGAATGGAAATACCTGTTGCCCATTAATTTGTGTAACCTGTTCCTGATGGTCTTTGTGGTGGTATTCAAATTACATTTTTAGCAAGATTTATGAGAAGTACACAAGAATATTTCAGTTCATTTTTCAATGGTTTAGGTTCATTACTGAAAGGAATGAGCATTACCCTCCGGGAATTTTTCACCCCCAAGACTACTGAAAAATATCCGGAGAACCGGGCTACCCTGAAAATGTTCGACCGTTTCCGGGGTGAGCTGACGATGCCCCACAACGAACGCAACGAACACCATTGCGTCGCCTGTGGTATCTGTGAAATGAATTGTCCGAACGATACCATCCGTGTCGAATCGGAAATGGTAACTACCGAAGACGGAAAAAAGAAAAAGGTACTGGTGCGGTATCTGTATGACCACGGTAGCTGTCTGTATTGCCAGCTATGTGTGCGGAGCTGTCCCCATCAGGCCATTACTTTTATCCCGACCTACGAACACGCCGTTTTTACCCGTGAGAAACTGGTACTCCAACTAAACCACGAAGGTTCCAGGTTGGAAACCAAAAATGAAGCCTGACCGGCAAAAGATTGAATTAAGTATATTATAAAAGAAATCTTATGAATATAACTCTCCCCCAAGCGGTCTTTTTATTTTTGGCAGCAGTGATCGTCGTCTGCTCCATACTGACCGTCACCACGAAGCGGATATTGCGTTCGGCGACTTATCTGCTGTTCGTGTTATTTGCTACGGCAGGTATATATTTCGAGTTGAACTATTCCTTTTTGGGAGCTGTACAGCTGACTGTATATGCCGGAGGTATCATTGTATTATACGTATTCTCGATTCTTCTGACCAGTTCCGACAATAAGAAAGCCGACAAGATCAAAAACAGCAAATTTTTTGCCGGCATACTGGCTGCGGTAGGAGGTGCAGCCCTCTGTATCTTCATCACACTTACCCACTCGTTCCCGGTATCGCATTTCGTACCCGGTGAGATCAACCAGAAAGTGATCGGAACCGCTTTGATGGGGACGGAGAAATACCAGTATCTGTTACCTTTCGAGGTAATCAGTGTTTTGTTGTTGGCTTGTATTATCGGGGGTATCCTGATCGCCCGGAAACGTTAAACATGAAAATTGAATAGTATGGAAATAACGATGGAATATTATCTGGTGATCAGCACGATCATGTTTTTCGCCGGAATCTACGGATTTATGACCCGCAGGAATATGTTAGCGGTATTGATTTCTATTGAATTGATTCTGAATTCTGTAGATATCAATTTTGTGGCTTTCAACCGTTTTTTATTCCCGGACCAACTGGAAGGTTTTTTCTTCACCCTGTTCGCTATCGGAATATCGGCCTGTGAAACAGCAGTGGCCATAGCAATCATTATCAATATATACCGGAACATCCGGAATATTCAGGTGAAGAATTTAAATAAATTGAAAGACTAAACTTCAGATTATGGAATATACAATATCGATCCTCCTGCTTCCGATGCTCACTTTCCTGGTGCTCGGATTATTCGGGATGAAACTCCGTCCGAACACAGCCGGCTATATCGGCAGCCTCTCTCTGGCTGTCACAACAGGCCTGGCCTATATCACTGCAGGACTTTATTTTTCAGCTCCCCGGGTAGACGGAGTATTTGCCCGGATAATGCCTGTCGATTTCGAATGGCTGCGTTTCACAGAAGCCCTCCACATCGATCTGGGTATATTGCTGGATCCGATTTCTGTCATGATGCTGGTGGTCATCACAACAGTATCGCTGATGGTACATATTTATAGTATGGGCTATATGAAAGGCGAACGCGGTTTTCAGCGTTACTACGCTTTTCTATCCTTGTTCACCTTTTCTATGTTAGGTCTGGTAGTAGCTCCCAATATTTTCCAGATGTATATTTTCTGGGAGCTGGTGGGTGTTTCTTCCTACCTGCTGATCGGATTCTACTATACAAAACCCGAAGCCATCGCAGCTTCGAAAAAAGCGTTTATCGTCACCCGTTTTGCCGACCTGGGCTTTTTACTGGGCATTCTGTTGCTGTCGTATTTCACCAAGACATTCAGCTTCGAATTATTGACTTCCGGTGATGCTTCCGTTTTTGCAGGAGCTGCAGGTGTCACTTTCATGGGAGCTTCCGTGATGAGCTGGGCCTTGGCTCTGATATTCATCGGTGGTGCCGGAAAATCGGCAATGTTCCCATTACACATCTGGTTACCGGACGCGATGGAAGGTCCTACCCCGGTATCGGCTCTGATTCATGCAGCAACGATGGTGGTTGCCGGCGTTTTTCTCGTGGCCCGTCTGTTCCCTGTATACGTCAGTGCAGCCCCGGATGTGTTGGTCGGCATCGGTTATGTGGGGGCTTTTACTTCGTTGTATGCAGCCGTAGTAGCCTGCGTACAAACCGATATCAAACGGGTACTGGCTTTTTCTACCATCTCTCAGATCGGTTTCATGATGGTTGCGCTCGGAGTCTCGGGTATGGGAGGCCATCAGGGACTCGGCTATATGGCTTCGATGTTCCACCTTTTCACACATGCCATGTTCAAAGCCCTGCTCTTCCTTTGCGCAGGAGCCATCATCCATACCATCGGCAGCAATGAAATGAGCCGCATGGGTGGTCTGCGTAAATATATGCCTTTTACGCATCTGACCTTCCTCGTCGCTTGTCTGGCCATATCGGGAATTCCTCCTTTTTCCGGATTTTTCAGTAAAGACGAGATTCTGACAGCCGTTTTCGATTTCAACCCGAATTTCGGTATCCTGATGAGTTTTATTGCCGGTCTGACAGCCTTTTACATGTTCCGGCTCTACTACAATATCTTCTGGGGCACTCCGTCACAGTACGCACATACTCCCCACGAAGCTCCCCGCTCGATGACCATTCCCCTGATGATCCTTGCCGCGATCACACTTTTTGCAGGTTTCATCCCGTTCGGGCATTTTGTGAGCAGCGACGGATTGGTTTACCACATCCACCTGGATTGGAGTGTCGCCATTCCCAGCATTATAATCGCTTTAATCGCCATCGGTATCGCCACTTTCTTTTACAAATCGAAGTGCGATATTCCCGACCGGCTGCAACATATGTATGCCCATTTCTATAAAGCAGCCTATCACCGTTTTTACATCGACGAGTTTTACCTGTTTATCACCAAACGAATCATTTTCAACGGTGTATCCCGCCCGATCGCCTGGTTCGACCGCCACATCATCGACGGTACCATGAACGGAATGGCCTATATTACCCAACGGGTGTCGTACGCTATCCGCGGATTACAGTCGGGACAAATCCAGCAATATGCTTTTGTTTTCCTGGTGGGCACTTTATTGCTTGTTTTATTAGTGGTGTTGATATAGGATCGTAAATTATAAAATTGAACATTATGAATTTCTTATCCTTATTCGTTCTGATCCCGGTTTTGATGTTAGGAGGTTTACTTTTGGCATCGGACATCAAACAAATTCGTGCAGTTTGTGCGACAGGAGCTTCCCTCCTGCTGCTTCTTGCCGTAGCACTGACGGTATTGTTTCTGGGAGAAAGGAACAGCGGAAATACGGCAGAAATGCTTTTCACCGCCAGCAGCGTGTGGTATGCCCCGTTTCATATTCATTATTCGGTGGGGGTCGACGGCATTTCGGTCGCTATGTTATTATTATCTTCCATTATCGTATTCACCGGCATATTCACTTCGTGGAAGATGGAACTCTTGCCCCGGGAATACTTTATGTGGTTTTGTCTGTTGAGTATCGGTGTCTTCGGTTTTTTCATCTCCACCGACCTCTTCACCATGTTTATGTTTTATGAGATCGCCCTCATCCCGATGTACCTGTTGATCGGAGTTTGGGGCACCGGTAAAAAAGAATATGCAGCCATGAAGCTGACCCTGATGCTGATGGGTGGTTCGGCCCTGCTGCTCGTCGGGATATTGGGTATCTATTTCAATTCGGGAGCGACAAGCATGAACATTCTTGACATTGCGCGTCAGCATATTCCGGACGAATTGCAACGGTGGTTCTTCCCGCTTACCTTTATCGGTTTTGGTGTACTGGGAGCTCTCTTTCCTTTCCACACCTGGAGTCCCGACGGTCATGCTTCAGCGCCCACAGCGGTGTCGATGCTTCATGCCGGCGTGCTGATGAAACTGGGAGGCTACGGTTGTTTCCGGGTGGCCATTTGCCTTATGCCCGAAGCAGCTAAAGAACTTTCGTGGATATTCATTATCCTGACGGGTATCAGTGTGGTTTACGGTGCTTATTCGGCTATCGTCCAAACCGACCTGAAATACATCAATGCGTATTCTTCGGTCAGCCATTGCGGTCTGGTATTATTCGCAATCCTGATGCTTAATCAAACGGCCGTGACAGGAGCCATTATGCAGATGCTGAGCCATGGACTGATGACAGCATTGTTCTTCGCATTGATCGGTATGATTTACGGACGGACCCATACCCGGGATATCCGGGAAATGGGAGGCCTGATGAAAATCATCCCCTTCCTGGGGGCCTGCTATGTGATCGCCGGTTTGGCTTCATTAGGACTTCCCGGTCTAAGCGGTTTTGTAGCCGAGATGACTATTTTTGTCGGTTCCTTCCAGCATGCCGATGTATTCCACCGGGTGATGACTATCCTGGCCTGCACTTCGATTGTGATCACTGCCGTCTATATCCTGCGGGTTGTCGGTAAACTACTCTATGGTAAAGTGGTCGACGAACACCACCTGCAACTGACCGATGCCGTATGGTACGAACGTTTTTCGGCCATCGTCCTGATCCTCGCCATTGCAGGGATAGGGCTGGCTCCGTTGTGGATATCGGATATGATCCGGGAAAGTTTAAACGGATTGTGGCCGTTTTAAGATATCGTAAATCGTAAAATTATTAAATATGGGATATTCTAATTTTCTGTTCCTAAAAGAAGAGCTTTCACTGATCGCCGTCATGTTGATCCTGCTGGTATACGACTTGTTCGGCTCTCAGAAAAGCCTGAAATATTTTCATCCGGTAGCCTGTGTATTGTTTCTGGCCCATACACTGCTGAATCTTTTTCCTGCCGGGACGGCAGAGGCTTTCGGAGGGATGTATGTGTGTACCCCCATCGGTTCGATCGTAAAAACTATCCTGAACACAGGTACGCTTATTGTCCTGCTCCAGGCTTACAATTGGGTAAACAGCGAGTCGGTACTGATCCGCCGGGGAGAATTTTACCTGATTCTGTTCTCCTCCTTGCTGGGTATGTATTTCATGATTTCTGCGGGCAATTTTCTGTTATTCTTCATCGGTCTGGAGACAGCCTCTATACCGATGGCCGTGTTGTCTGCATTCGACAAATACAAACACCAGTCGGCAGAGGCCGGGGCTAAATATATTCTCTCGGCTACTTTCGCTTCAGGATTGTCGCTTTACGGTATTTCCCTGATCTACGGGACGGTCGGCACACTTTATTTTGCCGACATACCGGCAGGAATTTCAGGGAATCCGCTCCAATATATGGCCTTCGGATTTTTTATCGTGGGATTGTTTTTTAAGATTTCACTGGTGCCTTTCCACCAATGGACACCCGACGTTTATGAAGGTGCACCGACTACGGTGACTTCTTATTTTTCGGTAATTTCCAAAGGGTCGGCAGCTTTCGTACTGATGACTCTATTATTTAAAGTATTCGGTAATCTGGTGACAGAATGGCAGGCAATCCTGTATGTAATCATTATCGCAACCATCACCGTAGCCAACCTGTTTGCCATCCGCCAGCAGAATTTGAAGCGTTTTCTGGCTTATTCTTCGGTTTCACAAGCCGGATATATTATGCTGGGAGTGATCAGCGGGAGCGCTATCGGGATGACGTCACTGGTATATTATATCCTGGTGTATATGATCTCCAACCTGGCTGCTTTCGGGGTGATCGCCATCATCGAAAACCGGACAGGCAAGATCACGATCGACGACTACAACGGTCTGTATTCCACGAATCCGAAGTTAAGTATCGTCATGATGCTGGCTTTATTCTCTTTAGCAGGGATTCCTCCGTTTGCCGGTTTTTTCAGTAAATTTTTCATCTTTGCCGCCGCAGCCGAACAGGGATTTTATGTATTGGTATTCATCGCCCTGCTGAATACGATCATTTCCCTCTATTACTATCTGCTGGTTGTCAAAGCCATGTTTATCAACAAAACCGAAGAGGCTATCGCCCCTGTCCGTTCCGATATCTATACCCGTCTCAGCCTGATTGTCTGCACGGCAGGTATTCTGATATTAGGCCTGCTCAGCACAATTTACGAACACATCGGTATGTTCAGCTTCGGCATAACGTTTTAGCTTATAAAGTCTTCGGATCCTGCGGGCACCTTGTCCGCGGGACTTACACAGTCCCCGGCGGCCAACATAGGGCCATAAACAAAGCGCCCTCAGGATCCTTTATCATAGAATCATTCTGTCACTTATTCGTTACAATTATTTAATTCCCCCTCATTTTTGATCTTTCTGACAAAAAACATACTTTTGGAGTCGAATCGGAAAGAAAGTAGTATGGAGATTAAAATTGCATTTTCAGGGATCGGCGGTGTCGGGGGTTACTATGGGGGCAAACTGGCTCATTTTTACCGGCAATCAGAAAACATTAAAATTTACTTTATTTCGAGGGGGGAAAATCTGGAAATCATTTCACGCAAAGGACTGAAAATTCAGACTCTGCACGAAGAAATCATCGTCCATCCGACCCTGGCGACTCATTCTCCGAAGGACATCGGCCCGGTCGACTATCTGTTCTGTACCACCAAAAGCTATGATTTAGCCGGAAATCTTGAAGAAATACGTCCTCTTATCGGGCCGTCGACCGTTATTATTCCTTTATTAAACGGAGCGAATATTACGGAAGAAATCCGGCGGCTAGTCCCGGGACACCAGGTTTGGTACGGTTGTGTGTATATCGGAGCCCGGCTTTCGGCTCCGGGAACAGTCAGTAAATTTACAGAACAGGACCGGCTTTGGTTCGGTGATCCGGAAGGCGACCGTCTGCGTCAGGCCGAATTGCTGCAATTGATGAGCCGGGCAGGTATCTCAGCTTTAAATCCCGCAGACATACACGACCGGATCTGGAGAAAATTCTTTCTGATCTCTCTGAGTGCCACCCTCACTTCATACTACGATCAAAGCATAGGAGAAGTACTCGAATTTCATCGTTCCGGTTATGAAAAGCTGGGCGAAGAACTTTATGCAATAGCACAGGCACAGGGGATACATCTACCTCAAGATATGATCCGGCAAGTCATTGCCGACCAGGAGAAAATGCCTTATGACGCCACCACTTCGATGCATACGGATTTCAGGAAGCACAAACCGACAGAACTAGAGACGCTGACCGGTTATGTGGTTGAAAACGGTAAAGCCCTCCACCTTCCTGTACCTACTTATGAAATGATGTATAAAGAATTGAAAACAAGATGAATAAAAAACTGGTTATATTCGATTTAGACGGGACGCTACTGAATACCATCGACGATCTCGCTGTAAGTGCCAACTATGCTCTCCGGCAACATGGCTATCCGGAACATGACTTGCCGGCTTATCGCTATTTTGTCGGAAACGGTATTACAAAATTGATCGAACGGGCTTTACCCGAAGCGGAACGCTGTGAACCGACTATCCTGCAGTTACGGGAAGAATTTGTAGGCTATTATCAGCGACACAAGACAGACCTGACCCGCCCTTATCCGGGTATCCCGGAATTATTGTCACACTTATCGGCCAAAGGTATACAGCTTGCTGTTGCTTCCAATAAATATCATCAGGGGACCGTCGAGCTGATCCGGCATTATTTCGGCACGGATCTTTTCAAGGTTGTACTGGGACAACGCGGGCACATACCTGCAAAACCCGATCCGGCAATTGTCTACGAGATCTTACACCTAACCGGAATAACTCCTGCGGATGCGTTGTATATCGGAGATTCGGGGGTAGATATGCAAACAGCCCGGCGCAGTGGCATCACTTCCATCGGCGTCAGCTGGGGCTTCCGTCCCCGTCAGGAACTGACAGAAAACGGAGCCTGTCATATTGTAGACCGTCCGGAAGAAATAATCCGTTATCTCTGATCTATCCGGTGATGATCTCCGCCCCGGTATCGGTGATCAGCACCGTATACTCCCATTGTGCAGAAGGCATGCCGTCGTCTGTCAATACCGTCCAGTCGTTATCGGCATCGATAAAAATTTTGCGGGATCCCATATTGATCATCGGTTCGATAGTAAATACCATTCCCGGTACCAGCAAAACACCGGTACCGCGGCGTCCGACATGGCTGACAAAAGGATCTTCATGAAATTTGAGTCCCACCCCATGCCCGCCGAATTCCCGTACGACAGAATACCCGTTGCCTTCAGCATGTTCTTGAACGGCAGCTCCGATATCCCCCAGGAAGCCCCAGGGACGGGCGGCTTGCAAACCGACTTCCAGGCATTCTCGGGCTACCTGCACCAAACGCTGCATTTCAGGACTTACTTTACCGATCATAAACATCCGCGAAGCGTCCGAAAAATAACCATCCAGAATCGTAGAAACATCTACATTGATAATATCCCCATTTCTCAATACAACGTCTTTGGAAGGAATACCGTGGCATACTTCGTCGTTCACCGAGGTACACACACTCTTCGGAAATCCCTCATAATTCAAGGGAGCAGGAATAGCTCCGTGAGCGATCGTAAAATTGTAGACTAATGTATCGATTTCTTCCGTCGTCATACCTTCATGGATATGGGCAGCCACCAAATCCAAAACCGCCGTATTGATAGCGGCACTGCGGCGAATCCCTTTTATCTGGGCCGCCGTTTTAATCATTTTACGGGTAGGGACCCGGTATCCCTTCGCTTTGTAAGCCTTGATTTTTTGTTCTATATCAGCCAAATACACAGACTCACTCTCGGATAATTTTTCTTTACTTTTAAAAAGTCTCATTTCTTTTTACCTTATCGGCAAGATCCTTCTATCCTGTCAGTTTTTTAGCCCGGAGCAAATTTGCTCCGGGCTTGCAAGATACACAATTATTAAACAAGTAAATAATTTTTATCTGATTTCCATGTTACTAAAAAAGATGGCTGTTATATACATATTTACACTTATATGAAACATTACCCCCGTCCCTTTGTTTCAGCCTGCAATTAAGCTATCGTCTGCAGGCCATGGGTTTTCTTCAGATACCAGCGTAATGTCAGAATAGCAGCTATAAAAGCCAATGTATCGGCTAGCGGCATACTTCCCCAAACTCCGTAAATATCCAAACCGGCCATATGGGGCAGCGTATAAAGCAAGGGGATTAAGAACAGTAACTGCCGGGCCAAAGACAAAAGAATAGAAATCTTTGCTTTCCCGATAGACTGGAAAAAATTAGTTATCACAATCTGTGCCCCTACCATCGGGAAAGACAAGATGGTGATACGCAGGCCGACTTCCGCTAATTTATTCAGTTCCGCATCGTCCGAAAACATCGCCACGATATGCCCGGGCAACAGCTCACTGCACACCCAACCTAATCCCATAATAGTCACAGCTATCCGGATCACTTTCTTCAACGTTTTCTGAACCCGTTCAAAATGCCTCGCACCGAAATTATATCCGACGACCGGTTGCATTCCTTGCGTCAATCCGATCACCACCATTACAAATAAAGTAGCCACCCGGTTGACAATGCCATAAGCACCGATGGCCAAATCTCCTCCATAAATCTTGAAGTTATGATTCAGAACGATCACTATCCCACTGGCACACACATTCAGGAGGAAGGGAGCCATTCCGATCGAGAAAATACTCATGATGACATGTTTTCTCAAGCGGTAAAACCCTCTTCGAAAATGGATGTAGCTGGAACTATGTAGAAAATGGTTCAACACCCATGCCAGCCCTCCCATCTGCGCCAGGATCGTAGCCGTCGCAGCTCCCCGGATTCCCCAATCGAGGTGGAAGATAAAAATCGGAGCCAGAATGATGTTTACTCCTACCGTCAGCAGGGACGATAACATCGCTTTTTTAGGATACCCCGTTGCACGCATCACATTGTTCAAACCGATAAATAAAAAAGAAACAGGATTTCCCAATAGCAACACCTGCATAAAATCGCGGGCATAGGGTAAGGTGGAAGTACTTGCTCCGAAAAAAATCAATATTTCATCCAGGAAATAATAGGTGATTCCTCCGAAACATATCCCTGTCAGGATACATAATATCAAAACATTATGCAACACTTCGGTCGCCTTCAGATCATCCTTCTGTCCCAGGTAAATAGAACTGATCGCAGCGCCACCGACACCGATGAGTGTACTGAAAGCGATAATCAGATTCATCAGCGGAAAAGTCAGGGCCAGTCCCGAAATAGCCAGAGGTCCCACTCCATGTCCGATAAAAATACTGTCTACGATATTGTACACAGACGTAACGGTCATCGCAATGATGGCAGGTATCGAATATTGTATCAACAACTTGCCGATGGATTCCGTTTCAAGTACATGAGGATTTTTTGTCTGTGTCATAGAGCGTTATTTAGTCGGGGATTAAAATTTCAATTTTTTTTCTATTTCCCCGGTTACTTTATAATATTTCCAGGTTCCTGTGCGTCGTCCTTTCTTATATTTTCCTTCTCCGAAGAGATGGCCGGTAGAATAATAGAAACGGGCCTCACCGTGCCTCAGCCCCCTATTATACTCCAACTCGGTTTTCAAAGTTCCATCGGAAAAAAATTCTTTATAAGCCGTAATCTTACCATTATCGTATGTCACCTGTACAGCAACTACCCCATCCGGATAGAAAAAACGGGATTCTCCCTGCAGCTTACCTTCCCGGTAGAGCAACTGCGCGACAACCTGCCCCTGCCGATCGGTAATCTTCCAAATGCCTTCCGGGTCACCGTTACTTAGTTTGCCGGCATAGTCCAGTTGCTCAGTCCGATAAGCATAATCTCCCCGGGTACTCACGGCGATGCTATCGGGAATCACCACATGATAATACCCGGACTCGATCAAGTCGGCCTGTTTTTCGAGTGACCGACTGAGTTCGCGGATCTCGTAATCCCGGGCAGCATCGACATTGTGAATAGCCACCAAATGCGTTTCATACCCACTTCCAGCATTGGTCAAAGTGAAACCGATGGCCTCGAAACTCTGAAAAGCCCCCTTATTCTTTACAAATTCAGCACGATCTTCCGGTGGCAAAGAACGAAAGAGATATTCGTAGGTCTCGGGCGAACTGACATATCCGTATATATTACTCCGGTTACCCAATTCACTCATCAGATCATTGTATTTTTCGTCCTGAACGAGGGTATTCCCCAAGGAATAATCTTTTATCATAGCAGCCAGGGTAGACGACGAATTACTGAATACCACATAATCGCCGATAAAGGTATAGTAGGGCTTGTCGAACTTACTGAACCATTTCCCCAGAAACATATTGAAAAAACCTTTCAGGCTGAGATAACCGATTGTATGTCCGTTATAATCGATATTCCGGAAACGCACAGGGGTCTTCCGCCCGATTTGTTCAGCCAGATAAGCCAGCTGATCTTTAGCCAGATCGATATCTTTGGCCCGGATGGCCAGTATCAGGTTATCCAGCCGGTTTTCCTGATCGACTGCCGGTTTGACAATCGCTATTTCATTCCCCATCCACGAAGTGAATAATCCGGCCAGATCCAATCCCAGAAATTTATTCAAGCGGGTTACGGTCTTTTCATATCCCTGAAATTCTTTCAGGTTATTTACCTTATAATCTTCCAGCAATATATTCTCAAGCTCTTCGAACGAACTGTAACATACCGATACGTATGCCGCCACATGATTACCGATAATCTCTCTGACCGACGATTTATTACCCTCCACCAGATTTAAAGCACTCCATAGTGAAAAGTTATGCCTGCTGGGATAGGTTTTCCCCGAAAAGGCAAGCGCTTTATCCTGCAGTTGCAAAGCTAACGCTGTCGTCTCGAAAGCAGAAGAATCGGCATTGGTGGCAGCTTCACCCCAAAGCATCTTCATCCATTTTTCGAACCGGGTATGTTCGAGTTCCAGACGGATATCCCCGGTATTGCTTTGTTCCTGGAAAGCCGGATGTCGCCCACAAGTCTTCCAGGCCCGGGTGACTAATTTTTCAGAAAAGGAGATAAACAACAGATTGGCTTTAATCGCATAATATAATTTCAGCTCCCCGATCCTGATCCCGGTAACGTCTCCCTTCCTGCTCATTTGTCCGTCGCCCAGCACCCCTCCCACCAAGCCGTCGAATGCCTGGATAACATTCAGTTTCCCAAGATCGCAGACATACAATAAGTCATAATCGGTTGCAGAAACCAAATGGCAGGACACCGCAAAAGGGCGGTCTGTCAGTAATTTTCTCAATCCGGGATATACCTCGCTCAACGAATCGGCCAGATTCAGATTGGCATGATATTCTTCGAAGTAAGGATATGCTTTCAGAGATGCCCAAATCCGATTCCGGTATAATTTGTCACGTATTCGATTAAAAGAAGGGGTCTCGACAATAAATACCGCATCTTCAGGAATCCCTTCCCTGACGCGATACATACCGGATTGACGGAAAACCAGATACCAAATTCCGCCTGCCGCCAAAAAGAGCAAGAGTACCAAAAACACCAGACGCCTTTTCATAAAATAACGAATAGATAGATTCAGACGAAAATACACAATTTTCTGCTATCTTTGCCGGTCCGATCTTTAAAAATACGCCTGGTTTTATATAAACAGAATCCATATGCGTTTTACAAATCGTCAAATCTTAAAAATTGCAGGTCCGATACTCGTCAGTGTCCTTATGGAACATCTGATCGGAATGACAGATACCGCTTTTTTGGGAAGAGTCGGAGAAGTAGAACTGGGAGCTTCAGCCCTGGCAGGAGTGTATTATCTGGCCATTTTCATGCTGGGTTTCGGTTTCAGTACAGGGGTACAGATTATGATCGGCCGGCGAAACGGAGAAGGAAATTATACGGCGATCGGCGAGCTGTTCAACCAGGGATTCGTATTCCAATTTCTTCTGGCTACTTTTATCTTTTTTGCTACCCGTTTCGGCTCTCCTTTGCTACTCCGGCATCTGATCGACTCGCCACAGGTATACGAAGCTACTTTAGAGTATATGAACCGGAGAATTTTCGGTTTGTTCTTTTCGTTTACGGCGTTGATGTTTCGTGCCTTTTATGTCGGAATTGCCGATACGCGGACACTAACCGCCAACTCCCTGGTGATGGTCGGTACGAATGTTGTGCTCAACTATATCCTGATATTCGGGAAACTGGGTTTTCCTGCTTTAGGAATTGCAGGGGCAGCGATTGCTTCCGTCCTTGCAGAAGTCACGTCGTTGCTCTTTTTTATCGTATACACCGGCTTGAAGATCGACCGGCAGAAATATCGTCTTTACCGTTTCCACCGCATAGAAATCCACTTACTCAAACGGATTTTGGGTATCTCGATCTGGACAATGGTGCAGGCATTTATTTCTATCAGCACCTGGTTTTTATTTTTTATCGCTGTCGAACACCTCGGAGAACGGCCTTTAGCCATTACCAATGTGTTAAGGAATATCTCCTCCCTTTTCTTTATTATCGTCAGTGCTTTCGCCACTACCGCCAGTTCATTGGTAAGTAACCTGATGGGGTCCGGAGATTCCGGCAGGGTAATGGATACTTTCAAAAAAGTGTCCCGGCTATGTTATGTTTTTATCCTCCCCCTGATATTCGTGATGGCTTTATTCCCCAACAGCGTCATGCGGATCTATACAGACAACTCCGCTCTTATCCAAAGCGCGGTACCGGCCTATTATGTGATGATCTTCGTCTATCTGGTCAGTGTACCGGCTAATATTTTATTCAATACCGTATCCGGAACAGGAAATACCCGTTCGGCACTTTTTATCGAGCTGATCGCTTTGGTGGCCTATGTCCTGTCGGTGATCTATCTGGTGATCTACCTAAAAGCCGACGTCGCTATTTGCTGGACAACCGAATACATCTACCTGGTTTGTATGTTTTCATTAACCTATTGGTATATGAAAAAAGGAAACTGGAAAAACAAAAAAATCTGATCCGCTTTATCCGTTTTTAGTGTTTTCACTCTGCGCGGCGACGACAGAACATACTTTTAAAGACTTGCCATCCCACTTCTCCCATCCAACGGTAAAGAATCGGTTTTCCCAATTGCCAGGCCATATTGATCCATGGATTACCCGCAAAGCCCGGGCCACCCTGCTTTTCACCATTATTCCTCCGGTGTGGCATAAGGACGGCAGAAATTTCTGACCACATCAACCGTCCGGCATGAGAGCGGATATATTGCCAGTCAGCGGAAATTTTCTCCTCCGTTTCCTGACACAGCCGTCGGATCTCCCGCTTCTCCAGGATAACCTGGCCGAGAGGGGTTTTGGGATTGACCTTTGTCGTCTTCATCGTCATTCGCTTGCAAAGCTTCGATAACCATATTCATTATCCCGATCCGGATTCCATGTTTCATTCCCCAGACTATCAAAGTGAACAATAGGTAAAAACCTCCGACAATCAGAAAACCGAGCGCCGGACTATCCAATAATTCCCCCAGATAGCACCCTAAGGCGACAAACAGAAACAGAACCGTAAAAAAGGACAGTAATAACAAGATAAGGCTATGTGAGAGAACTGCAAGAACGATAGCAGTCCTCTCGATAGCCATTAATTTCAGTAGACGGAGTTTCAACCTGGCATAAGTTGAAATATCTTCCTTCAATTCAGTAAATATTTTCCCTGCAGTATTCTCCATCACCTCCCTGGTCAGTTAACCGACTTTTCAGAGTTCTTTACCCGATCTTTCAGGTTATTCACGTCTTTCCGGTAACTTTCGGCATATTGGGCTTGTTTTTGTTCATCAGCCTCAGCCCTGTTGTCCATCGTTTGCCGGAAATCATTTGCTTTCTGAGAAAGGTCGTCGGCGGTAGCACTAGCCTTATTACCGGCGGCCTCAGCCCATTCTTCGGCTTTATCCCCGGCTTTACCGGCCCACTGGCGTGCTTTATCGCCAGCCTCTTCGGACCATTCCCCGGCCTTACCGGCAAACTTCGAACCGGCATGTTCAGCTTTTGCTTTTACTTTTGAGAATACCGACCGGGCACCGTCTTTGATCCCATGTCCCACTTCCCGCAGCTCTTCCTCCAGTTTCTGGCGATGTTCACCTGTCATCAGGTAGCCGACAGCGGCTCCGACAAGTGCTCCAATCCCCAAACCTAACAATAGTTTTGAATTCTCGCTTTTCATAATCTTTTGTTTTTATCGTATTGTACATACTCAACGAAAGGAGAAAGCAAAAAGTTTGGTTTTTAAATAAACTTAAAGCAAATTTCAAGACAACAACTCTAAAACCTTTTCCGGCCGGCTAAAATCAGGAATGACAGCTGAAACTTTATCGCCAATGGCCTCTTCAGGATTCGTCGTCGCCAATCCGATCACCCGCATCCCGGCAACCGTACCCGCTTGTATTCCGGAAAAGGAGTCCTCGAAAACGACACATTCTCCGGGATCCACCTGCAAATCCCGGGCAGCCAGCAAATAGCACATCGGATCGGGTTTGCCGGACGTTATCCGATCGGCCGTTACAATCGTATCGAAAACCTTCTCTATGTCCATGAGCTTTAAAGCACGCTCTATTTTAATCCGATAAGAACTGGTTACCAGGCCCACCCGATATCCCTTTGTTTTAAGCATATGCAAAAACCGAACGGCTCCTTTTACTTCCGGAAAATCCATCGTCTCTTCGTATTCATCACAGGCCCGGGTAATCTTCCCGAGTTCTTCGGAAGAATAATCCGAAAAATAAAGTTCATAAATCCGTTGTAAAGTCGTCCCTTTTATTTTTGCCGGAAAATCCGGAATACCGATATGATATTTTTCCGCCACTTGTCTCCAGAAAATATCGTAGAGCGGCTCCGTATCCGCCACTACACCGTCGAAATCAAAGAATATCGTCGTTATGTCCATAGTTATAAAGTTGCTTGATTAATGGAAAGCAAAGTTATTATTTTATTCAAAACATCCCCCCAAAGTTTTTATCTCACTTCGGGAGGATGTGCAGGCAAATATTTTTCGATATCCTGATTTTTTAAGGAAAGAACGTTTGAATTGTTATCGATTAATCCTTGTATTCGAAACTGATGGTGGATACATCCTCTTCATCCGTACAGGTAATCGACTTTATGCCACCCCATTCTTCGTATGTATAGGTGAACGGTAAATTACCGTAGATTACATCCGAAGAGGTAGGAAGATTGGCAGAGGAGTTTCCGCAAAGCCCTAAAAGGTGCGGGAAAAAATCACTATTTTCCGTAATGGCCGTAAGGATAAATTTGTAAATACAAATAACGGGGTCTACGCCATTCGTGATATTCTTTTGTTCTCCGAATTTAAGTCCGCCTCCGTCGATGGCAACCAAGTTGTTATCGGTATATTTGTATTCTACCGGATACTCCTCCTTTTCTATTTCTCCATCTTCATTCTCTCCCTCATATACTCCGATCACAGAAGTAAGGTAGTTATCGGTATACTCCAATCTGAACGACGTGCCGTAAGCATCCACATAACTGGCTATTTTACCGTCTTTCAGGACATAAGTGAATGTTTCGGCTTCTTCTTCATCAGCGATAAGAATCTGTTCACCTTCCCGTTTTACATTGTAAATCATTTCTTGCGTTTCGCCCTCTGCTTCTACGGTATATCCGATTTTCTCAATTTGTCCGCCTTCTCCATAAGTCAGGGTATATTCTATCGTGCCCAAATAATCCGAAAAGATGACTTTGGTGAGCGTTTTCTCCACTTTGTTCACAATCACTTCCACCGTCCCCAATTCATACTCCTCATTGTTTTGGCGCACGATGACCTTCTAGTTACCGGCTTCTGCGTCGGCAGGCACGGTAAAGGTCACGCTTGTAGCCGTGAACGCTGCCCCTTCGATGTCTAAGGTTTTGGTAGCATCCGCACTGTTTTTGAGAATGAGTTTGGCAGCTGTGACAAAGTCTTTGCCGTTAACGGTGACTTCCTCACCGGCGGTGAAGGTTTCCGGCAGGGTTGCGGTCGGAGCAACGGGAGGCGTCGGTTCGTCGTCATTGTCCGAGCAGGCGGTGAAAGCACATGCGCTGCATACCATCAGCAGCATAATCTAAATGTTCTTCATAACTTTAAATTTTAAAAGGTTAATAAATTACCACATCGATACATTGTGCCGTGTCGAAAAATTTGCGGGCAAATGCCACAATGTCTTTCGCACGGATTTGGTCGATGATACCGTCGAAATAGCGGGGGTCATCGAGCTGGGTATGGGTGCGGTTGTAAAATTGCAGGTTTTCCGTCCAGTAGGCCACATTCTTTTCGGCAAACGCCTTTTGGTGTTCTTGTTTAAGCACCAACAGATAGTATTCGGCGTCATCTTCGGAGATACCTTCCTCTATGAACTGCCGGATTTGGTCGTGGACAATCTGGCGCATCCGGGGACCTTTGGCCTGCGAGCTTTCGAACTGCACGGCAAAGGTCTGGTCGTAGAACGGGTAATCCTCCGCTTCCGTGTGGAGTTGTACCCCGTAGGAACCACCCTCGTCCTCGCGGATGATTTGCCGGAAGAGGTTGTCGAAATGCTTCTGCAGGACGTGGAAACAGATTTTATCCGACGCCTTGGTTTTCAGGTGGTTTTTGTATTCGATACTGACCATGTACTTCTCTTCGGGCAATCCTAAACGGATGTCGCGTGTAGCGGATGCCGTGCTGGCATACCGGTGGTGCACCGGCGTCTCGCGGACGTTGCGCGCCGGCAGGGAAGCGATGTAAAGCTCCACTAACCTGCGGGCCTCTTCACGGGGGAGGTCACCGACGAGATAGAAAGCGAAATCGGCAGCGTTGCGGAAACGCTCGTCGTAAATTTCCACCATCCGGTCGTAATCCATCGCCGCATAGTAAGCCGTATCCGTTTTGCGGATGCGGGGCGACGGCAGGGTGTGCAGCTCTTGCATGACGGAGGCTATCGAGTCGTCGGTCGTCGGTTTGGCGTAGGTGCGCTGAATTTTGTTGGCACGCACATATTTGTCGAAATCCGGACGGCTGAACCGGGGATGTACAACGGTCAGGTGAAAAAACTGGAAAGCAATCTCCGCATCGTCGCGTGTACTGCTGCAACTGATACTTTCCGACCGTTCGCCGAGGTCGATATTGATGTCGATATTGTGTCCGCGCATGATAGCGTTGAGCAGCCGGGCGGGGTATTTGTACAGCCCGTATTGCAGGAACAGGGTATTCAACGCATCGGCCGAGGGCAGGTCTTCCGCCGGCAGCAGGGAGCGGCCTCCGGGACTTCCAGCTAAGAGATTGAAAGCACCGCTTTCATAATCGTTGTGTTTGTAGTAGACCTTGGCGCCGTTGCTCAGGGTCCATTCCTCCGCACCGGGACCTTTCAGCCTTTTGGTCTTGACAATGCGGCCGGCAACAGGAGTGAAATCCATCAGGGACGGCAGCGTATCGGCAACAGCCTGCACGTAAGGTGCCGGCGAGGATTGCCGGGCTTCGCGGAGCAGTCGTGTCAAGGTTTCGCTGTCCGGGAACGGATAATCCGGATTATTGCCCTGTACGGCATAAATGCGGTTGAGGTCTCCGGCATTCCAACGGTCGAGCCAGGCATGTACGGCGCGGCTGTCAATGGAATCGAGCAGGTGCCAGGCGGCGTCTAATTTCTCAGCCACTTCGGCCAGCGGATAACCGAGCAGAAAATGGTCCTGATAGACTTTCAGGTAGACACTGTTGGGCATACGACGGAGCATAGCCGCAGACTGTTTCAACCCGAGACGATAGTTGTCCGTCAACTCCTTTAGCTTCTGGTCCGTGATGGCGTAACGATGAATGCGTTCAAGCTGTTCCAGCACTTGCCGAACCGCTTCCTTTTCCATGCCGGGCAGAGGGGTAATGGCGATATTCTGCCCCTCGTAATGACGCACAAGGTCGTGTACACCGGCCTGTGCACTAAGGAACAAGGCATCCTCTTCCTGAATAAAATCATTGAGGCGCTCGCCGACGATTTGATTGTAAAACTCCCGGCACAACTGGTCTTTCACCTGTTCGCCGAGTGTACGGAATTCCGGCTTGCGGAAACGTTTCATCAGTACGACGGCGTTCTGGGGAATATCTTCGTCGATAAGCCGGCAATACTGGGGCTCTTCGTTGTCCGGAATGGCATATGTCACCCGCGGTTTGGCATTCACGCGCTTCGGAATGCCGGCAAAGAGGCGTTTCACTCCGGCCTCCACGGCATCGGGGTCGATGTCGCCGAGGACAATGACCGCCTGCTGGTCGGGACGGTAAAAATCGTGATAATAGGCGCGCACTTCGTCGGCAGTGAAGTGGTTCAGGACTTCCGGAGTACCGATAACGTCGTGGGTGGCGTACTTGCTGTGGTTGTAGAGATAAGCGTTGAGTTGGCTCTGCATCCGTTGCGAAAGGTCCATTCCCTGACGGCGTTCTTCGAGGATGACTTTGCGCTCGATTTCCATTTCGTCGGCGCGCAGTTGCAGGAAGCCCGACCAATCGTGCAGGATAAGCAGGCAGGAATCTACCAGCCCGCCGTCCGTCGTGGGAACGCCGTCGATGTGATACACGGTTTCATCCGCACCCGTATAGGCATTCAAATCCTGAATGCCCCGGCGTTTCAGGAAAGCGGGTACGCCTTCCGGGAAATGCTCCGTAGCATGGAAAGCCATGTGCTCCAGCACGTGGGCCAGTCCGTTTTGATGTTCCTCTTCCATCAGGGCACCCACGTTCTGCACCAAATAGAAGTCGGCTTTCCCTGCGGATGCACCCGTGGCACGGATGTAATAAGTCAGTCCGTTATCCAACCGCCCGTGACGGAACGGCGTTTCCGGGGCTGCCGACACGCGGAAGACGCAGACGGTCAGAAATGTCAGAAGGAATATTCTCATAGGTCGTTCAGTTTTTCACGAATCATATTCTGCAACTGCACTTTTACGGCTTCTTCCGGAATGCCGGCACAAACGATAAAGGCCTGGTTGAGGCTTTGTTTCGCCTTGGCCGAATCGCCGGTTTTCTGCTGGTTTTCCGCTAATAACATCAACAGGCGGGCGCGCAGTTGGGCGGTCATGTCAAACGTCAGCGCACGGTCCAACCATTGAATCAGCATGGGACGGGTATTGTCCGGCGGATTGCCTTGGTAAATGCCGTAGAGGTCTTCGATGGGCTGAGTGTAATCGTTAATACTCAACGCCTTTCCGGCTCCTGCGAAATATTTGTCCATGTTCTCAAAAAAGAGAGGCAGGTTGTGGCGGAACAGGTTGAAATAACTGTCTGCCAGCAGGGTCACCGCTTCAACCGCCGTCAGGTCGCCGAACGGCATGCCGGCATAAATGGCCCGGAGGTCACCGCCGATGCGTCCGAGGGCCTGCCTGTAGTCGGTCTTGCCGGTACTGCAAAGCCGCAGGATATACGTGTTGTAAAGTCCGATAAGGTAATTTTGCACCGTTTCCTTGTCTACCGCTTCGCCGTAACGGTCGTAATTTTTGACCACGAAATCGAATATCCCGTCTTGTTTTTCCATTTCGGGATGATAAAGCGAAAGGATGGTAAAATCGGTCGGGTTAATCATGTTCTCCAATTTCTTGGTTTTGAGGTACTCCGGGAAAAGGGCATCGATGCGCACTTTCCATTTTTCCTGATTATACCCGTTCTGGGTGCCGATAAAATGGGGGGCACGAATCAGCAACTTTTGTTGCAGTTCGGTGTTTTTCTTTTCTTTGCGCGATTTTTCGTACAGTTTCTCAAAAGGGAGTTCCTCGCCTGTCGCAATCTGCGCTTCAAGCATCAGCACATCGGGAGTGACGGCACCCACAAGGGTCCTCAATACTTCCCCCTTACTGTCGAGGAACATCAGGGTGGGCAGGGATTCCACTTTGTAGCGTTTCACCACCTCTTTATTGGCGGCCGCATCGCAGTCTAATTTGCAATTGATGAAATGTTCGTTGAAGTAGTCTCCCACCGGGGGAATGGTGAACACCTGGGCGGCCATCACCTTGCAGGGACCGCACCAATTGGCATAAAAATCAATGAAAAGGTTCTTCTTTTCCGCCTTGGCTTTGGCCAAAGCCTCTTCAAAAGTACCCTCGGTAAACGTGATTTGGGCAAACAAACCGTTGGCCGCCACAAGCAGCAGACCAACAAACAAGAGTTTCAACTGTTTCATATTTTCAGGAATGATTTATTGCAGGATAAAGGTGAATATATCGGGGAGCACTACGCTATAGCCTTCGTTGCTGACCCGCAGAGAAACCATGTATTTCCCGGCCGGAGAGTTGACTTTGGCATCCACATACATCCGTCCGCCTCCGATAACGGAGAGGTAACGGCCGAAATCGGCTGCTGCCGCCTCTCCCCGGTCGCTCCGGATGCTTACCAAGGTATAGGTAATCGGTTCCGTTCCCAACAACTGCTCGATACACGAGGTGGTCCAGGGAATATCCAAAGCTTGCTGTTTCTGCAATTTCTCTAATTCCCGGGCAATGGTGAAAGGAGTTTCCAAACCGGCTTCCTGGCAGAGGGCTTTGATTTTTCTCTCTATCCGGTCCCTAATCTGGTATACAGGCTGGTACACCTCTAACTCGTATGTCACCCAAGCCTCGTATGCTTTTTCGCAATTGTCCGTCAATTCCTGCACCCGGTCCGGGTCGGCGTCGGATTCATCCTCAAACTGGTCTAAATAGGCGTTCAACTTTTCTCCGTGTTTATTCATAATACCCTCCAAACGGTCGAGTTCTTCGATGATTTTCTCCTCTTCCGCTTCGATGGTGCGGTAAGCGTTCAGGGAATCGAGAATCTCCCCGGAATAGCTGTTGAGTTGCTCTTCTAAGCGGATTACTTCTTGGTTATAATCCTCATAGCGGATAATTTTCAGACTGTCTATGGGATAGCGGGCATTTTCCGTAAACAGGTAGCCCGTGTGTTCCTTTTCGCATCCTGCCAAAGCGAACAGGGCGAAAAAGAGAGGGAGATATAGGGTATATTTATTCATGTCCGATAAATTAAGGGTTATTCAAATAAGAAATCATGTCCTAAAGCCTGCACCACCCCGTTTTCGGTCTGAATGTTGCTGGAGTAGATTCTCCGGGAGGTGGCAAACTTTTCGATAAAGAACCACAGATGCACGGCCCCTGCATTCCCAACACCCAAGTAGGACTCCTGAAACGTCCACAAGAAGGCTTCACTTCCGTCCATCAGGGTGTAGGTCTTGCCGCCTGTCTTCTCGCCGGTAGCCTCGGAACGGGAACCACGGGGTACGTCGCTCGTCAGGATGCGTTGCGGAATGATGAGTTTTTCCAACAGACGCCGGCACTCTGCGGCGGGAATTTCATTTACCCGCCTGAAATTGTTATTGAACATATAAGTCATGATGGCCAGATTGCTGGGAGCCAGAAACGTAATCTGACCGTATTCGCCTTTGCCCTCGAACAAATCCTGTAACCCGGCATGTTGAATCATCACCCGGGTGGAATCCCAGTCACGGGGCTGTTTTTTGAAATAGTCCCACATGGAACAGTCGTGTACGCCGTAAGCAACGCCACCGTCGTGATAATTCCATTTTGTGCAGGAGCCTAAAGCCAGACCGATACACAAAAGAAGAGCTATATGTATGTAAGATTTTATTTTTGCCATAACCAATATGTATTTTGAGTCATTAATGTATTCTTTTCAAAAGCGTCGGAGCTAACCCAGGTATAGAGTGCACCGTTGCGGACCTCTTCGTCGGTGAGGGTTTTGAATTTACCGCGCAGCATCTCCCGGTAGTAACCGTTGCGCACAATGTCGAAATAGTACTGCCCCTCGCCGAACAATTCACGCCGGCGTTCGTTGAAAATCTCCCGGCGCAGCGCTTCCGGTTCGGTACTCCCGGCGTATGCTTCCAATCCGGCCCTCTTCCGAATCCGGTCGAGGTCGTCTTTCGCCGTCGTCTTTTGGAGCCGCGCGCGGCATTCGGCACGCAGCAACACGACGTCGGCCAACCGCCAGAAAACATAATCGCAGTCGGTGGCTACAGGTACTTTCCCCTGACCTTCCAACATCTCCGAATTGGTTTGATAATGGTAATCACGCCATTTGTGGATAAAAGCATACGGAGAGGTCACCTCTTCTCCTTCCACCGTATAGCTGACATGGCCCAAATCGTACCAGAACTCTTTCCGCCTCAAATCATTCTCTTCGGGATAGATTTCTTTCACCGTTTTCACTGAAATCCGGTTGTATTCCTGATTTTTATCGGTGGACAGGGATTGCGGACTGACATTGGTATAAGGGTAATCGATCAATTCCTGTCCCGGCAGTTCACCCGTAAAACGGGTATCGTAGGTATGGGCATCATCCAATATGTCGTTGTCGATGCTGAGGATGGTTTCCTTGCTGTGGCGGTTTTTGCCGAACACATTACCGATTAAGTCCGTCATGTTTTCGAGTTCGTAGTCTCCGGCAAATTCGTCGATAACCTGTGAGGCATAGTGTTCCGCCTGTTCCCAGTATTTGGCGTCTTGCGTCAGTCCGCCCATCCAGGCATAGATATTGGCGAGAAGGGTATTGACCGACCCTCGGCTGGCGTATTGCCGGGACGTAATGGTACGGCCGTCGGCATCCGTCATTTTATCGTGTGCCGGTAAACCGAGGGCTTGTTCCGCTTCTCCGGCAGCGTATTGCAACACTTCGAGAGCCGGTTTTTTAGCTAAGGCAATGAGCGACTCCGAGCCCGGAGAAATGGGCGCATCCCCCCAAATCTGGGCTATCCGGAAATAGGTTATCGCTTTGACAAAATGGGCTTGTCGGAGCCAAAAGGCCGCCCGTTCCGCCGGAATATTCTGAAAGCGGTACTCGTTGTCAATCATCAGGTCGGCCAGGCTTATCAGGGAATAATGGTCACGCCATGTGCTTTTCAGTATTCCGCCGATAAGGGTCTGGGTGGTATGCGTCGCCACATCCAATTCGCGGAAACCGGAAATGTTGGGTTTCAACTCGTCGGCATCGACAGACATATAATAATAGGGTTGTTTGCCCTTGCAAGCCGACTTCATGCGGGCCATCATGGAAGTGTGAAGAGACTCCAAATCGGCTTCACTCTGAAAGTAATTTGTCAGCGTCACAGAATTTTCGGGAGAGATATCCAGCCAGTCGTTACAAGACAGAAGCGGCAGGAATAACAAAAACAGATATATCTTTTTCATCTCGTCGGCATATTAAAAATTAACGGTCAATCCTACGGTAAACTTACGGGGCAACGGATAGGAAGCAAGGTTGTCCATACCGTTGGTCGGGTCTATCAACTCCGGGTCGATACCGGAATAATTGGTCAGCAGGAAGAGGTTTTCGGCCGTCACGAAGAAACGCGCACTACTGATGCCGATTTTCCTGACAATCTTCTCTTCTAAGTTGTAACCTAACGTCAATTGTTTCAAACGCAGGAAATGTACTTTTTCGATGTCGCAGTCGAACAGACCGGAGTATTGGTAATGCAACCCGTAACCCTGGGGTTTCGGGTAGGCCGCCTGTGTACTTGCCGCACTGCTCCAGGCGTTCAGTTTGGTTACGTCGGCAAAGAGGGGAACGGAAGAGGCATCGGGTTTGAGGCTGAAATCATCGTAGATTTTCAGCGCATGGCGACCGATGGAATAATTGAAGAAGATGTTCAGGTCTAAATTCTTCCAGCGGATTTCATTGATGAATCCTCCGTGTGCTTTGGGCAGCGGACTGGCAGCCGCATATTTATCGGCGGCAGTGATGCGTCCGTCACCGTTGAGGTCCACGAGTTTACGCGCACCCGGCAGGTATACCATCCGGGTGTCGTTGTCGTAAATCAATTGCACTTCCTTGTTGGCCGTATAATATTTGGGCACTTCGTCCATACTGTTGTAGAAGCCGTCGGTTTTGAACACCATCAACTGGTGGAGCGGCCGGCCGATAATCTGGCTGTTGAAATCGAAGCCGTCCGCGCTCTTCTCAAAACGGTTCCAGTTGCGCGAAAGATTGAATTTCATACGCCACTGCACGGCTGTTTCGCGGAAAATATCGGCTATGAGCTCCAGTTCAATTCCCTGATTGGAAATGGCCATACCGTTTTGCCACTGGAAATTGAGGTATTGTGTGTTTCCCGGCAGGGTGATGCGGTTCAACTGGCCTTTGGTGTAGCGGTAATAATAGTCCAGATTGACTTTAAAGCGATAGTCTAACAAACTGATATCCAATCCGACGTCGTATTGGTTGGTTTCTTCCCAACTCAGGTTTTTGTTGATAACGCCGGCACTCGTATTCGGCAACATACCCGCATTGCCGTGAAAAGTGTAACGGTCGGGCGACAACAGTCCGTGAGCTAAGTAAGGTTGGTGGAATTTCTGTCCGGAGACACCCCAGCTACCGCGTATTTTAGCAAAGCTCAGCCAATAAAAGCGTTTCATAAACGGCTCTTCCGAAAAGGCCCAGCCCAAAGCAACGGAGGGGAAGGTGGCCCAGCGTACATTTTCGCCGAACACCGAGGAACCGTCACGACGCAACGTGGCTTCCAACATGTATTTTTCCTTGAAATTGTAGGTCACACGACCGAAATAACTGTTGAGGCGTTCTTCGTCGAAATTGGACAGGTAAGTGAAAGCGGAGATAAACAAGTCCTTCGTGCCGTCGCCCACATTATTCAAACCGTTATCGCCACCCCAGCCCTGCGCGCCGACGTAGTGAACGTGATCGTTCGGTCCGTTGGAACCCGAACCTTTATTGTTGAAACTCTGGTCTTTCTGGAAAGAAAGTCCCAGCAGCACATCGAAATTGTGCCGGTTTTTGATAGAGAAATTATAGCTCAGCAGGTTTTCGTTTATCAGCGAAATATCCCGCGCAATGGTTCCTTCCGAGGTCGAAAAATGGTAGGTCGGGTCCAACGCCTTCGGTTTGAAAATGTTTTGATTCTGCTGGTTGAAATCCACGCCTGCCGATAGTTTCAGGTGCAGGTTGCGGATAATTTCGTAGTCCAACACCAAATTGAACCGGGCGGAATAGCTCTGATTCTTTTCCGAAGTTTCATTCAACTGTTGGAGCATCATCCGCCCCACCTCCCCGCCACCGGGAAGCAGCGTCGGCGTATCCGTCGGGTCGGAAGTAATGCTTTCCATCTTGCTGGCATTGCTTCCGGCATTGCTTCCACGACTCCGGTCGCTGTAGGTCAGTGAAAATTGGCCGTCCATCCGCAATTTTTTAGCCGGCATGGCCGTCAGGTTCGTCAATACATTGAAGCGGGTAAACCCCGTATTGACGGCGATTCCTTCCTCGTCGTAATATCCGGCACCAATCATATAGCGTACGTTTTCATTTCCGCCGGAAGCTTGAAGATTGGCATTGAGCACCTTAGCTACCTGATAATTTTGTTTCCACCAATGGGTGGAGTTGTTGTAAAACGAATTCAGACTGTCCTGCAAAGCAATGGCATTCTGCGGGCGGGTAGTACCCCAAAACCAGTTGTACATGGGGCCCTTGTCCTGGCGGTTTTCGTATACCTCTTCATACGACTCCGGCAATTTCCAGGTGCCGTCGGCCGTTTTATAAGGGGCCAGCGTGTTGTACAACGCTTCTAAATGGTACCTGCGTTCATAGTTACCGCCCCATTGGTCGGGAGCTGCGGGCAACCAGGAGGCCGAATAGGAAAAATTGGCGGAGAAGCGGGCCTTTCCAGCCTGTCCTTTCTTCGTCGTGATGAGAATGACACCGTTTCCTGCACGCGACCCGTAAATAGCAGCAGAAGCGGCATCTTTCAGTACTTCGATGGATTCAATCATCGACGGGTCTAAGTCGGACAACGTATTCGAACCGGTGACCGGTGAAGTAAACGACTGCATGGGTACGCCGTCGATGACGTAAAGCGGGGTGCCGTAATTGCGGTCATCGCCCTCTCCTTCCACAAACAAAGAGTTATATCCCCGAATGGCTACCAATGAACCGCCACCGCCCGGCGAACCGGAAATGTTGCTGATTTCCACACCCGCCATGTGTCCCTGCAAGAGGTTTTCGAGGCTATGGGTAGGCAATTCCTTGAGTTCGTCGGCTTTCACGGAAGAGATTGCACTGACGACGGTACGTTTTTTTTGTGCACCGTAGGCCACTACCTGCACTTCTTCCAGGCTGGCCGTTTCGAGTTCCATCTTTACGGAAACGGCCTTTCCATCGGTATAATTAACCGTTACGGTTTTGTAGCCTACGAACGAAAAGACCAATTTTCCTTTTTCCTGCGGTACCGATAAGGTGAAATCTCCGTCCACATTCGTGGACACCCCCATTTGCGTACCGTCTAACAGAACGGTAACACCCGGCATCGGCAGGTTCTTTTCGTCCACCACCTTTCCCTGTACTTTATAAAACTTCTGTTGTTCCACCGTTTGCGGTTGTTCACGAAACAGAATGATGGTTTTGTCTAAAATGCGGAAAGAGAAACCCGTTCCTTTCAGGCAAGCAGCGAGCACTTCTTCGATGCGGGCATTCCGCACGTCCAACGTGATGTTGGAGATATTTTTTACGGCAGCATCGTCGAAGAAGAAACTGAACTCCGATTGCCGGCGGATGTTGTTCATCACCTGCTCTAATGAAGCATTGTTCACTTTCAGGTCTAATTTCGCCTCCTGCGAGTATGTGTTGGCCGAGACTTGTAAAAAAGCAGCACACAGAAACAACATACAAAGTTTCATAATCTTTTGTGTTTTGCGCCATCGCCCACCATAGCGACGGCTGTTTTCAGTTCTGTTTTCCATTGAATTTGATTTAGACTTTTATTTTGACTGATGATTTATTGCCATGAAACGGAGACCGTCCGGCCTTTGACGTGAAAATGCACACGCCGGTTTTGTTCGATGATGCGGAGGATATCCCCGAAACGTTCGGTTTTGTCCATATCACCCGTAAACCGGATGTCCTTCACCTCCGGATTCAGATAAAACACCTCCAAGTCGTACCAACGGGCAAGGGTGGTAAAAAGGTCTTCCAACCGCATATTGCGGAAAACAATCCGCCCGTCTTTCCAGGCGGTATGCAGATAAGTGTCGACCTCCCGTTTGGTCATGTAACCGTTTGTCTTCTCCAAACACCCCTGTTCGCCGAGTGTCAGGCGCACACTTTGTCCGCCGACCTTTTCGGACATCTGCACGGCCCCGGAAACCAATGTCGTGACAATATCCTCTTCCGGATAAGCCCGCAGGTTGAAACTCGTGCCCAACACCGTGACTTCGGCAGGACCGGAAATAACGGTGAACGGGTGTGAGGCGTCGGGATGTACATCGAAATAGGCTTCCCCGACTAAGTAAACCGTGCGTCGTTCCCCGGTAAATTGCACCGGATAGCGCAGCTGTGATTCGGTATTAAGCCACACCCTGGTACCGTCCGAGAGGGTCAGCAGATACTCTCTGCCCCGCGGTGTAGTCAGTGTATTACAGGGAATGTTGTCGTTGACAGCCGATACTGTGGAATAAGTAATCTGGTTTTCCCGGATTTCAATATTCGCACCCTTTTGGGAAAGCACGGGAACGGTTAGCGTATCGTTTTGCGATAACACAATCTGCTCGCCACCCGCTAAAGTCAAGAATGCCCGGTGGCGGGTATCTGTCAATCGACTCCCCTGTTCCAGGTCATCTGTGCGGGACGAATTCACCCACCACACTGTCGCTCCGGAAAGCAACAAAATAAACAGGGCCGCATAACGCAAAGAGCGATACAACAGCTTACGGCGACGCCAAGATTTCCGTCTCGACATAAACATCCGGCAATCTCCCTGCCAGTCAATCGTTTGACGCAACCGCACCTGTTCCGCCAATACCTCTTCCCGGCCAAAAGCGGCATACATCGTCCGATGGCGTTCATCCTGGGCCAACCATTCGTCCAATACCCGGCGTTCATCGTCAGAGAGTTCTTCCCGCATCGAACGGGCAATTATTTCCGATAGCCGGAATATTTCAATTTCTTTCGTTTCCATAATTTTATCAAATCAATATAATGACCCTTAAGGAAACGAAAAGAGGGTATACAAATGCGGAAAAAAATTAAAATTGTAGGATGGAAGTCAGCAGGGCCAAAGGAATAACGTCTTTCAAACGCTTGTATAATAAAGCTTTTCCTTGTTTTTTATAGGATTTGACCGTTTCCACACTAAGGGAAAGGATTTCGGCAATTTCCTGATTGCTTTTATTTTCGAGTACCAACCGGAAAACCTTCCGGCATTGCCCCGGCAAAGCATCGATGGCCCGGATGAGTTGTGTATACACTTCTTCCTCTAAGATATGGTCCAAATAAAAAGCTTCTTCCCCCATCGCCTGCGATTCGAAAATATACCGTTGCTTCACCCCTTCATGCCGTAGTTGTTTCAGGCAACGGTTTTGAGTAGTCTGGTAGAGATAGGCTTTCAGGTTGTCTATGGAAGTAAATTTCTCCCTGTTTTCAACGATATGGAGAAATATTCCCTGCACGACATCCTTGCAGTCTTCTATATCCGGAAGATAGTTTTTAGCAAAAATCACCAGAGGTACATAGTAATGCTCAAACAAAAACTTCACCGCCACATCATCGTAACGCAAAATATCATGTAAAGGTGATGGCGAGGGAGCAGGCATGTTTTTTGTCTTTATATGGTTCGGAGAACAAATGTAATACTTTTGACAATGCCGCTGCTATCGTTTTGAATAAAATAACAAAAAAAATTAGGTGTTTATGTACATTTTACCCTAAATGTAGGTTTCATTTTTTTTCTTTCTATTCAGATAGCATCCTGCTACCCGTTTCATTCTTCTTTTCTTGTCTATCGGCTGTCATTGACGTTTGTATATTCTCTCCAACAGTTTATTGCCCAACAAGGGACGATAATGTCCCGCTTCGTAATAGTTGTGGTAATCTTCTGTAAATTCGTTAATGCCGCTGAAATCATACACATTCTCTTTCCCGAAAATGCCTTGCAAGATGTCTCTGTCATCCGGGTGCAGTTTTTTCTGGTTATAATCCGGACTGATTAGGACACGTATTGAAGTGCCATGGCGGCGCAGGACTTCCATGATTTCATCCAACACCATCCGTTGCCTGTGGAATATGGCAGGTTCAGCTATCGTAGCGGTGCCATCCCGTTCGGGAAACTCTTTTTTGCGGTTTTCCCAATACGCCTCGCCTTCCTGTTCTATCTGCTTCTCACGGGGATTGAACGCATCATTGTTCTTCGAATCACGTATTCTTCCATGAGGATTCATCCGCTTCATGTCCGGTTCTACATTTCCTGTTATGCGGTATTTCAAGTAAGGGAACAAGAAATCGGGCGTTGCGAATGCCTGTAAGAACTCCAGTTGCATGGTAAGCGGATTACGCCCCGATACAGTTGCCGGAAGTATATGGCCGGCTCCCGTCAGGAGTTCAAAACGTGAAAGGGAAGTCCGGTCGAGAATCATCAGCACATTCTTTATCTCCGCGCCTTCACGGTCAAGGGCACGGAGTTTGAGGCTTATCGCTTTCATACTCTCTGCATTGCCGAAAAGGCGGATGGCACGGTCGCCGGGAGCAAGATATTTTTCCCATTCTCCACATCGGAATGCCATCGCACATGAATTGCCCAAGATAAAAGAATTGAAATGCACACTATCTTTATGGTTCCGGTATATCTGCCAACCTACCTGCTGTTCGTTGAGCATGACATCCGAATCATATACTTCATATTTGCGAAGTACCATGAAAGGGTCATCGTAAACATAAAGGGCAATCAAAGCCCAAAACGGCATGGCGAACAGTACCGATTTTCGGACAAGGCGAAGGAAAGCCTGTCGTTTGCGAAGGCTTTCGCCAGTAATAGTTTCCTGTATATTTTCCATCAGAATTGCAGATATATGAAGTTCTCCGTGCCGAACTTGCCATAGGCGAACAGCGCGAATACGATTAAATAGTAGATAGTCCAGCGTAACAGAATAGGCTGCCTTTCAAGACGGCGGTGCAAGTCGCCTTTAGACATAAAAAAATCATAAAGCAGCATCAGCAATAACGCGGCACCTGCCACGATGCAGATGTGGTCTGACATACCGATATTGATTTCTTTCCAGCTCGCATGGGTCTGAAAAGAGATATTCCGCAGGAAATAGAATGCGTCGGAAACGGACTTTGCTTTGAAGAACACCAACGATACGGCAAAAATGAGGTAGGTGCGGATGACCGAGAGCATGGCGAACAGCCGTCCCCCGATATGTTTCCTTACCTTATTCCGTATTCTTTCAGTCCTTAGCTCCCATACAATCACAAGTCCCTGTATAAATCCATAGACGGCAAATGTCCATCCTGCACCGTGCCATACGCCCAAAGCGATAAATGTCACCATGAGGCTTGCCGCCACACCCCACTGTCCCCAACGGCGTGTGAACGATGACAGGGGCAGAAAAAGGTAATCCCGTACCCAGGAGGAAAGGGAGATGTGCCAGCGGCGCCAGAACTCAGCCGTGGTTTGGGCGGCGAAGGGATGCGCAAAGTTGGATGACAGTTTCAATCCGAACAACATTCCTATTCCAATCGCCATATCCGTGTAGCCGGAGAAATCGGCATAAAGTTCGATGGGATAGAGAAGGCAGGCCATAAGCAGTTGTACACCCGATGCGGTGTGCATCGAACTGAACACACCGTCAATATAGGGTGCTATATGGTCGGCAAGTACCAATTTTTTCACCAATCCCACCACAATCAGTTTCAAACCATAAGTCATCATGGAATAGGATGCCGGAGAGAGTTTCCGGACTTGCGGAAGCAAATCGGCAGACCGCTCAATGGGACCTGACAAGAACTTCATGAACAGAAGCATATAAAGCAGGAAATCTATCGGACGGCGTTCCGCCTTTTCCTCCTCCCAATAGACTTCCGTCAAGTAACCGATGGCCTGGAATGTATAGAAAGACATTCCCAATGGGAAAATAAAACCTGAGTCTCCGGTTAGCCGGTTGGCATACCTGAAACCAATCCAGCAGAGGACAAGACAGGATATGCCGCCCCAGTAAATCAAACGGAAACCTCTTCCTTTTTCACGGGCTTGCTCAATAAGTATCGCGGCGCCGTATGTAAAAAGGCTTACGACCAGTGCCGTGACAAGGAATGCGGGATTGAAGTATCCGATGAAAACTCCGCTTGCCGCAAGCAGAACTAACTTCCGTCCTTTATCACTGATAAAATGGTATAATGTGAAACAGAGCAGGAACAGCAGGACAAATTCAAGGGAAATGAATGACATTACTTTTTCCTCCTATTCCTATTTGGCTTTATTCTTGATGGTATGGCAAAGGTCGCCCACATTTTTCAGTTTCACTATCTCGCGGAACGAGAAACGCACGCCGAACTTATTCTCTATTTCTGTGATTAGTACCATATTGGTCAGCGAATCCCATCCGTCCACATCGTGGGCAGTAGTGCTTTCGGTCAATGTAATGTCGTCTCTCTTTAACACTTTTCTGAATATTCCGTTCAGTATCTCCAATAATTCTGTTGTATCCATATACTTGATTGTTTATTTATTGAGTGATGTACTTTAATAGTTGGTTCCGGTCAATTTTGTTGCTGTTGTTTTGTGGGAAACAAGGAATGAAGTGGATGCGCCGGGGCAACATATAAGGCGGCAGATGGCTTTGCATATACCGTTCGAGGCTTTCCGTATCCTCCGCCTCCTTTTCTACGGCAAGGTGCAGTTCACAACTTCCGTCCGTAGCATAAACCGGCAATACCACAGCGTTACAGCCATGCTTGTAAAACGCTTTAACGTGGTATTCAATCTCACCCAATTCTATTCTGAAACCTTGTATCTTTACCTGCGTGTCTTTACGGCCGCAATAAATAATATCCCCGTCAGCATCAACTTGACAGAGGTCTCCGGTACGGTAATAGAGTTTTCCAAAGGGAGTCGTAACAAAACATCCGGCCGCCTTTTCGGGAGTACGCCAGTATCCGCACATGAGTTGCGGTCCGGCAATCCACAGTTCGCCGGTCTCTCCGGCAGGAAGCTGCTTGCCCGACGGGGATGCAATCATGTAGTCCATACCCGGAAAAGGCTTCCCGATTGCCGCCATGCCGTTATGGTGTTTGGCTCCTTCAGCCGGAATGACATACGAAGTGCAGTAGATGGTGGCTTCGGTCGGTCCGTAGAGGTTGATTACCGTGGCATTGGGTATGCAAGGGCGAAATTCATCAAGCAGATTCACGTCAGTGGCTTCGGCTGTGACTATGAGATAGCGTAAGTCCGGAAAACTGATTTCCCCGAAATAAGGGCGTGATAACCGAAGTACGGAAGGTGCCACTGCCGCAAACGTAAGGCGATGGCGTTCCATGATGTCCAGTACGTTCAGGTATTTCATTCCTTTCTGCGGAACAGCATAGACACACGCCCCGAAGGTGAGGGGATAAAGGAACGAGACGACTGAAACATCGAATGTCAGTTCGAACATCTGAAGCATACGGTCGTTTTCGTCCAACTCCCATCCTAAAGCGCGATAAGCCTTATAGAAAGCATTCAAGTTCCTTCGGGATATAGGAACGCCTTTGGGTTCGCCCGTACTTCCTGACGTGAAGATGATGTAAGCAGGCACGTCGGGATTAACGTCATACGTCACCACGCCGGAATGCGAGGTTTGCCGGTGTGAGGAGACGCACACCCGTCCGGCACTGATGTCAGGAGGAAGTATATCGCCGTTCTCTCCACTGTAAAGCAACAGACCGATGCCGGATTGCCGGGCTATCCGGCAGTTGCGTTCTGCCGGATAATCGGGATGCAACATGACGTATGTTTTTCCGGAAAGCAGCACCGCCAAAATGGATGCGTAGGTTTCCATACGGTTTTCAGCCGTGATGCCGATGATGTCTTCTTTGAGATTCCTCAGCGTTTCACAAATGCTTCCTGCCAATCCAAACAATTCCTGATAGGTATAAGTCCGGTCGTCAATAACCAGTGCCGGACGCATGGCATAACGGTTCGATGCCCGGACTATAGCGGCCAGCATATCTGCATCATTTGTCTTCTTCATAATTTGTATGTTCTCTGTTTATATTTTCTTGTTCCGTTTGCGGCTCATGCAGCACTGCTTTCTCTTTGGAGATGCCGGGGTTAGTGCCAATCATCCACAAGAAATGGGGAAATGGCAATACCAGTTTCACGGTGTTTTCTTTTTTTGTTGTTTCCATCTTTCTTTTCAGCATAATGTAACTGTCCTCTTTTGAAAATCTGCCTTTGGGAGAATGCGTTGATGACACCAGTAGTTCCAACAGTTTTTCTGATGACTCTTGTTCTTCTTTTATAAGTCTCAAAGAAAGCGGATTCTCCATTTTGAACTATTGGCGTTATTTGAAAGTATAGCCAAAACTCAGATAAGGATACAATAGCGGGGTTTTACGCAATCCGTATTTGTCTCCAAAATTGAATGAAGGACTGATGCCGGCACGGAACATAAAACCACTTTCCCGTTGATAGCGGTATCCGATATTTAAAAAGATATAGTATCCGAAAGTATTCCGTGATTCAACTATCTGAGTAACCGGTTCGATAATGCTGACATTTCCCTCGCTGTTAACCCAATAAGTTTCCTTTATGGAATACAGCCCCATATTGATGCCTGTTCCGGCTTCAAACTTGCTGCGCCGTTTACCTAAAATGCAATTAAACTCCAATGGCACGGAAAAACCATGTCCTTCATTGGAATTGTAGTTCGTCCCATAAAAATAGGATATTCCGGCACGATAGCCGAAAGCTGAACCGGGCTTTATTCTTGTGTCATAAGAAACACCAATCATATTTGAAGCGCCCAATAGTTCCAAATAAATGTTCTTGTACGTTTTATCTTTGTGCGAATTCTCAATCTCTTGCCCAAAGGCAGGAAAAGAGAGAAAGCAGATTAAAATTATTGTTACAATATTTCTCATCCTTTTTCTTATGGTTTAAGCCTATTTGATAGGCTGTTTAATAGTCACTGTCACTTGTTCCGCTTTGTTGGATGGATTATAAAGCAGACTCCCGCATGAACTCATGCACATTATCCATCCGCATAGCAGAATCCATATAGCAACAGTCGTTATTTTGCTTTTTTTCTGTTTCATATTATCAATGATTAAAGAATAGACCTTTCACGATTTGCTGGAACATTCCACCAAAATCCGCGTTTATTTCGCGCCCGTTGTGCTTATACGACGGACGTATTATCGGTACAGTCCATTGCTGGTGAGACCCATTGCCGCCATAGCTTCTCATGCCCACGTCCATTGCCCACCGTTCTGCCAAATCGAAAGAGAGGTAACCTCCATAATGGTAGCCGTCCAGCCTCTTCATCGGTTTTACTCCCGACAAATAGATGCGATAATATGTGCCAAAGAGATGGAGTGATGTTTGGGGGAGGAATTGACAGGAAACATCGGTGCCGATTCCGAATGTATTGCTACTCGAACGGGGAATGCTCAGTTTATGCGCATAGAGGCACAGCCCCAATTTCCATTTCTCGTTTGGAGAATACACCGTTTTGACTTCGGCATAGTTCGATACGCCGACTCCTATGATGTTTTCCTGCCTGCCACGCCCCCAAACATCCACTTTGTTAAACCGATGGATAATCCCGCCGACATTGTATTCACCTTTATGCAGGGATGAACGGTCAACGGGAAAACTCCGTGTATAATCAGGACGAAAGTCCAAAAGCGTTCCGGGCATTTGGGGAATGGCATCAAAATGTGGAAACAAAAATGCCTTCTCATGTTCATAAACCGACAGTTTGGTCGTGTCTATGCCCGTCACGGTCTGTTTTGTACGGTCAAAGGAAAGTACACGTTTTTCCTGCCCGTATGATTTTGAGCAAACAGACAACAGCAGCATGATGACAAGAGCCACACTATATGCTGTCAGATTGATGCCGCAGATTTTCAATTTTTGTTTCCACATAATATATATTCAATCGCAGGATTTCGATATATGTTTCTTTTCGTTCCATGACTGTTGGGATTATTGGCAAAACGGACTCGCCAAAAGCGAAAGAGCGATTGTCGCAATGACAACCGCCGTAATCGCCATGGCTGTAACGAATACATCGATAGACAGCCGTTCGATCGTTTCGATAATCATCTTGCTCATATTTTTTGTCGCAAAAATATCTGGCATAAAACGGCTATACAATCAGAATCTTACCGAAACGGAGAAATCGGCTTCGCAATCGCCCGAATCCGCCTTCGAAACAATTTCGGAGGTATCCGTTCACTTGCTTCCGAACAGCCGCCTTCGCCGCCGATACGACAGGAAGATGCAGAGAATGCACGCCAGAATCATTCGTTCGGAGTGGTCAGAAGTGCACTTCCCTGTGTAATATCGATACTTGTGAAAGCATCGCCGACCGTCATTCCTATACCGATTTTCCTCGGCTCCCGTCCATCGTTCTCTTTCAGGGCGATATACAATTTGTTCGGACTTTCGGACGGCACGACGATTTCGCACCACTCGTTTTCGAACTTCATAAATCCGAAATCCTCGCCGTGAATCATCAGGTTTTCGCCCTTCGCTTCGTATTGGACGGTGGAAATCCACCAGCCTTTGTAATTTTTCATCGTCACGACGGCCGAGCCTCCCTGCGGCGGAACGGTTATTTCCCGACAGTCCGTCTTGATCGGATCCCAATCGCCGTCCTTGCGTGTACACGATACTGCCGATGCTGCGATAGCAAGTAAGTAAAAGCCGTATTTCAATAGTTTCATACGTGTATATATTTTCGATTCGCGGCAATATTAGTATGAAAGGGTCTCTGTTTTGACTTCATTTTGACCATTATTGCCCAGTATACTATAATGCACTTCCACTTCTCCGGGAATATCATCTTTTGTGGTTATTGCAATATAATTATGCCGAAGAATAGTTGTTTTGCGTACTCCTTCCTC